>JANYLE010000313.1 GCA_025363795.1 Mariniphaga sp.
TTAATTCATCTAATTTATTGTAATTTCATCTTTTGATACTCAACCACCTGAATTATGCTTGTAAAAACCTATGGCAGCGCAGTTCATGGAATTGATGCCACTACGATTACGATAGAAACCGATGTATCGAGAGGAATTCGATTTAACCTTGTCGGATTACCAGATAATGCAGTAAAAGAGAGTCAGCAACGAATCGACTCGGCTTTGCGATTTAATGGGTACAAACTTCCAGGAAAAAAAGTGGTGATCAATATGGCTCCGGCCGATATCCGAAAAGAGGGATCGGCTTATGATCTCCCGATAGCCATTGGTATATTAGCAGCCTCAGAGCAGATCAACGCACCCGATATACATCGGTATATGATGATGGGTGAGCTTTCGTTGGATGGAGGATTGCAGTCGGTAAAAGGTGTTCTTCCCATCGCCATCCGGGCACGTGAAGAGGGCTTTGAAGGGTTTATTGTTCCAAAGCAAAACGCCCGCGAAGCAGCTGTTGTCGACAAACTGAAGATTTTTGGTGTTGAGAATATCAAAGAGGTGATTGATTTTTTGGCAGGCCGGGTTGGTCTCGAACAAACGATAATTGATACCCGCGAGGAATTCCGAACCAAAATTTGCAGCTATGACCTCGATTTTGCCGATGTCAAAGGGCAGGAAAACGTTAAGCGAGCCCTCGAAATTGCAGCTGCCGGAGGTCACAATTTAATTATGATTGGAAGTCCTGGAGCTGGAAAAACGATGCTCGCGAAAAGAATACCTACGATACTTCCCCCTTTTTCACTCAAAGAAGCGCTCGAAACAACTAAAATTCACTCCGTCGCAGGAAAAATGGAACGTGAAACATCGTTGATGACCTTGCGCCCTTTCAGAAGTCCGCACCACACCATTTCTGATGTTGCCTTAGTTGGTGGCGGGGCGTTTCCGCAACCAGGTGAAATTTCGTTGGCACATAACGGTGTTTTATTTCTGGACGAGCTTCCCGAATTTAAAAGGACTGTACTTGAAGTTTTAAGGCAACCCCTTGAAGATAGACTCATTACCATTTCGCGGGCAAAGTTTTCAGTAGAATATCCTGCCAGTTTTATGCTTGTTGCCTCAATGAACCCATGTCCCTGTGGATTTTACAATCATCCGACAAAACAGTGCGTTTGCGGTCCCGGGATGGTTCAGAAATACCTGAGCCGGATCTCAGGCCCGTTGCTTGACCGGATCGATATTCATCTCGAAGTAGTTCCTGTACCATTTAACCAACTCACAGAGATGAAACCCGGAGAAAAAAGTGAAACTGTCCGTCTGCGGGTCATCCGTGCGCGCGAAATTCAACGCGAAAGATTTCATGAAACCGAGATCTATTGTAATGCACAGATGAACACCAAATTACTACATCAGCATTGTTCTCCTGATCAGGCAGGACACCAATTGCTTAAAAATGCAATGGAGAAACTTGGGCTATCAGCCAGAGCTTACGACCGGATACTCAAAGTTTCGAGGACAATTGCCGATCTTGAAGGGACAGAATCCATTCAGGCAGACCACCTTGGTGAAGCGATCCAATACAGGAGTCTCGACCGTGAAGGATGGGGGGCATAGGCATCTAAACAATTAGCACATTAATTATCACAAATCGAATTCAACGATAAGAGGCCAAAACAAAACCACATTCTTATTGTTTATAGTTATATTGCCCCTCTCAATATAAAACTTAAAATTTTAACAAAATGCCTGATAAATTTTCAGATCCCATTGGTCGGTTGATGGGTTTACGCTATAAGTCGCATCCCTGGCACGGGGTCCACATTGGGGATAATGTTCCTGAAAAAGTAACCGCATTTATAGAGGTTGTTCCAACAGATACAGTTAAGTATGAAGTTGATAAAGACACCGGATATCTCAAAATAGACCGGCCGCAGCAATACTCAAATGTAGTTCCGGCGCTTTATGGATTCATTCCGCAGACTTACTGTGGCAAAAAGGTAGCTAAGTTTTGCATGGATAAAGCCGGATTAAAAGGGGTGAAAGGTGATGGCGACCCACTTGATATCGTTGTACTTACTGAAAAATCAATTTTCCACGGTGATATCCTCGTCACTGCACGTCCAATTGGTGGATTTAGAATGCTTGATGGGAATGAGGCTGATGATAAAATTATCGCAGTGTTGAACAACGACTTTGTATATGGCCATTTTCAGGATTTGGCGGATGTCCCGGAATCAATCATCACACGACTTCGGCATTACTTCCTTACCTACAAAGACTTACCCGGCGAAGAGAAAAAATCGGTCATCACCCATGTCTACAATAAAGAAGAAGCCTATGAAGTGATTCAATGCTCGATTGATGATTATCATTCACGTTTTGAAAATCTCGGAAAATTGCTGCTTCTGGATGATTAAGTGATACTAATAGAGAACAAAAACGATCGTCAGTTTTAAGTACCCAGTAAGTATTTAAAGCTGACGATCTTTTTTATATGCAGGAGATAATTCATCTTCAGATTAAAAAAATATGATTACTTTTCGCGGCCTTTTTCACTTCGAATCTGGCAACCGACAAATCTTATTTTTTGCAATCAAATCGAATTTCGAAAGGATATGGGGATCAGGTATCGTCTTACATTAATGAATTTTCTGCAGTTCTTTATCTGGGGATCATGGTTGATCTCGCTCGGGGCTTATATGGGGAATACACTCCATTTTACAGGTGGACAGATCGGAAGCATTTTTGCCACAATGGGAATTGCTTCGTTGTTTATGCCAGGTTTAATGGGAATTGTAGCCGACCGCTGGATCAATGCTGAACGTGTTCTTGGAATGTGCCACATTGTTGGAGCCATTCTTCTTTTCTGTGCCTCCACAGTAGCCGATCCAAACATCATGTATATAATCATGTTATTAAATGCAATGGCCTATATGCCAACGATTGCCTTAAATAACACGGTATCGTATAGTGTTCTCGAGCAAAAAGGGTTTGATGTGGTGAAAGATTTCCCTCCGATCCGGGTTTGGGGAACTGTCGGATTTATCTGTGCAATGTGGGTGGTTGATTTATTTGGCTGGAATCTGAGTCCATTGCAACTTTATATTGGTTCTGCATCTTCATTATTTTTAGGCCTTTACGCATTTACGATGCCTGCCTGTCCACCTGCTAAGGCAAAAGAAAACAGGTCATTGCTCTCTGCCCTGGGATTTGATGCTTTCGTCCTATTCAAAAGAACCAAGATGGCTGTCTTTTTCGTTTTTGCCATGTTATTAGGTGCGGCCCTTCAGATTACCAATACTTTTGGCGGATCGTTCCTGCAGGATTTCGGCAAAACCTACGCTGACTCATTTGCAGTTGCCCATCCTGGTCTTTTGATGTCGATTTCACAGATTTCTGAGACACTTTTTATTCTATCTATTCCATTCTTTCTGCACCGTTTTGGAATTAAAAAGGTGATGATGATCAGCATATTTGCCTGGGTTTTGCGCTTTGGTTTATTCGGTCTGGGTAATCCCGGCGAAGGTCTATACCTGCTGATTCTCTCCATGATTATTTATGGAATGGCGTTCGATTTCTTCAATATTTCGGGATCACTTTTTGTTGAGATGGAGACAGAACCAGGCATCAGGGCAAGCGCCCAGGGATTATTTATGATCATGACCAACGGTTTCGGCGCATTTATCGGTGGGGTTGTAAGTGGTTGGGTGGTAGACTATTTTACTGTCGATGGCGTTAAGAACTGGCAAAATATCTGGTTCGTTTTTGCCGGTTATGCCTTGCTATTAGGAATTATTTTCCCCTTCGTATTCAGGTACAAGCACGAACGTAAAGTCGTTAAAATAGTTCAGGCAGAAGTGGCCAGCGACAAAATAACATTCCGGCCTTAAGCGGTAAATATCAAATCCTGACAAGATCAATATTTGAGTAGCTAAAGTTGTTTTTTTCGTCAAACAGCTTTTCGCGTGCGGTTTCCTGCCATTCATTAAAATCGATCTCAGGGAAAAAAGTGTCCGCTTCAAAATCTTTATGCGCCATGGTGAGAAAAAGCTTTCCTGCAAAAGGGTAAAACTGTCGGTAAATCATCCCTCCACCAATCACAAAAGCCAACTGCTCATTGCTTACAGTCCTAATCGCCTCATCGATTGAATAAACCGTTTCGCACCCGTCAAATGTTTCACCGGGCACATCAGTGATAACGATATTCCGTCGATTAGGTAGCGGTCCATTCGGAAGAGAAAAAAGCGTTTTCTTTCCCATAATTACAGCATGACCGGAAGTGATTTTTTTAAACCTCTTCAAGTCATTGGGAAGATGAAACAACAGATCGTTATTCCGGCCAATGGCGAAATTCTGAGCGATGGCAACTATAATGGCAATATTTGGATAGAACATGGAAAATCGATTTAAACCGCAACTTCACCTTTGATATGCGGATGGCATTGATAATTAATCAATTCAAAATCATCATATTTAAAACCAAAAATTGATTTCACTTCAGGATTGATTTTCATCTGAGGCAAAGGGAAAGGTGCCCTCGACAGCTGAAGGTTTACCTGGTCAAAATGGTTATTGTAAATATGCGCATCGCCAAATGTGTGGACAAAATCCCCTGGTTCTAACCCTGTCACCTGTGCGACCATCATCGTGAGCAAAGCATAGGAAGCGATATTGAATGGAACACCAAGGAAAATATCTGCGCTTCGCTGGTACAACTGGCACGACAACCTTCCATCATTTATATAAAATTGGAATAATAAATGACAGGGCGGTAAATTCATTTTATCCAAATCACCAACATTCCAGGCACTAACAATTAATCTCCGGGAAGTTGGGTTTGTTTTGATATCGTTGATTAACTGCGTAATCTGGTCAATGGAATTCCCATCAGACGTTGGCCACGACCGCCACTGATGTCCGTAAATCGGACCAAGATCCCCGTTTTCGTCAGCCCATTCATTCCATATTCGAACTCCATTATCCTGAAGATATTTCACGTTAGTATCTCCGGTGAGAAACCAGAGCAATTCATGAATAATCGACTTTAGATGGAGTTTTTTCGTGGTTACAACCGGAAAACCTTCCTCAAGGTCGAACCGCATCTGATATCCGAATACACTTTTTGTTCCGGTACCGGTTCTATCTTCCCTTGGCCGTCCATGATCAAGGACGTGTTGTAAAAGATCAAGATATTGTTTCATAGTTATTTACAATTATACGCTACCCTGAAAATTAAATACCGGGTTGCTAATAAAGCTAGAAATAGGAAAACCAAGGCCTCTTATCCTCAGGATTAAATTACTCGGGTTTCCTTTTGTTGATTTCGTCTCTGATTTCTGAAGCTCTTTCGTAGTCTTCGCCGGTAATGGCAGCGTCAAGCAATTCGTTTAACTCATCATCAGTGTATTCCGAATAATCGACATGCCCTGACTTTGTTTTTACAACCTTATCAGTGTCAGAATCTTCAGACTCATCACCAGATTCTCCGGCATCGTCGAACTCCATTATTATACCCGCTTTCTCGATGATCTCTTCAGTCGTATAGATTGGACATTCGAAGCGAAGGGCCAATGCAATCGCATCGGAGGTTCTTGAATCAACCCTGATGCGGTTTGAATTCTGCTCACAAACTATCTCGGCGTAAAAAATCCCCTCTTCCAATTTGTGAATAAAAACTTCAGCAATCTCGATATCGAAAGCCAAAGCAACATTCAGAAACAGGTCATGCGTTAATGGCCGAGGGGGTTTTAACCCTTCCAGCTGTATAGCAATGGCTTGCGCTTCGACCGCACCAATAATAATGGGAATTCTTCTATTGCCATCAGCTTCAGACAATACCAGCGCATAGGCCCCTGTTTGCGTCTGGCTGTATGACAAGCCAAGAATATTTAATTTTACTTTTTTCATCACGAAAATGAAGAGGTTAGATGATCGAACAAAGATAAAAATAGTTTTTCTTGAATCTTATTTTGTTCTGACAAAAACCAAGGTAGTATTTTTCTTTCCCGATTCCCGTTCATCAATTTCGAACTGGTCGAAACTTTTGATCAGCGGCACCAATTTTTTGAATCCGTAATTCCGGGGATCAAAATCGGGTTGCTTTTTCAGGATCAGATTTCCCAGATCACCCAAAAAAGCCCAACCGTTTTCGTCAGCAAGATCGTTAATACTGTCAAAGATAACCTTTGCAAGACTTTT
This sequence comes from Mariniphaga sp., assembly GCA_025363795.1. Classification (GTDB taxonomy): domain Bacteria; phylum Bacteroidota; class Bacteroidia; order Bacteroidales; family Prolixibacteraceae; genus JAAFHB01. The sequence continues at coordinate 6,175 of JANYLE010000313.1, forward strand.
ATTGGCAACCTCGATTGCATTTATTGGAGGAGCTTGAACAATTTCCTTCGTTTTTGTACGCGATTTCGACTTAACTTTTGATGCAACAGCCTGTTTGGAAACAGATTCAATGGGTTTAAGAATTTCAAGATAGATAAACTTCTCGCAAGCAGTGATAAAAGGGGTCGGAGTCTTCTTCTCACCGATCCCGTAAACCTTCATACCTGCTTCCCGCAACCGTATTGCAAGTCGCGTAAAATCACTATCACTTGAAACAATGCAGAATCCGTCCACACGACCAGTGTAGAGAATATCCATTGCGTCAATAATTAGTGCCGAATCACTTGAATTTTTCCCGGTAGTATAACTGTATTGCTGGATGGGAGTAATGGCATTTTCAAGAAGCACACCCTTCCATCCCGAGATTGTCGGTTTTGTCCAGTCCCCATATATTCTTTTAAATGTCGGAGTTCCGTATTTTGCAATTTCTGCGAGCATTCCCTTTACATTCGAGTAAGGGACGTTATCTGCATCAATCAACACTGCCAACCGGGGATCTCTTGATAATTCCATTTTTCTACTTTTATATCTAAAAATTTAATCTAAACCTCTGCGTTTCAGCAATGGTTTAATGTCTGGTTCTTTACCTCTGAACCGTTTATAAATTGTCATTCCTTCATCAGAACCACTTTTTGTCAGCAATTCGCGGAACTTTGCAGCCAATGCAGGATTGAAAAGGTCACCACTCTCTTTGAAAGCCTGAAATGCATCGGCATCAAGCACTGCGGCCCAAATATACACGTAATATCCCGCAGAATAACCTCCGCTAAAGATATGTGTAAAATAAGTGCTTCTGTAACGGGGTAAAATCTCGGAGATCAACCCTTCTTTCGTAAGCGATTCATTTTCAAATGCACGGACATCTGCAATTAACGGAGTAGTCGGTGTGTGATATTTCATATCGAGGATAGCCGCAGCAAGATATTCAACGGTTTCAAATCCCTGATTGAATTGTCGGCTCTTTTCAAGCTTGGCAATTAACGCGTCCGGAATAGATTCGCCAGTTTTATAATGCTTTGCGTATGCTTTGAGTACTAAAGGTTCCGAAGCCCAATTTTCCATAAATTGAGATGGCAGTTCAACGAAATCCCGTGGGACATCACCGCCTGTCCTGTCATAAGGCTGATCTTGTAACAAGCGGTGGAGTGCGTGACCGAATTCATGAAACATGGTTGTAACTTCATCAAAACTAAGCAGTGCAGGGACATTGCCGGCCGGACGTGTAAAATTCATCACCATGGATACTACCGGTGCAATTTTTTTGCCATCCCTGTATTGCTGAGTCCGATAAGTAGTACACCAGGCTCCTGCCCTCTTCCCGTCACGGGGATGAAAATCCATATAAAGAACACCAAGGTGAGATCCGTTAGCTTCTTTCACTTCGTAAGCCAACACTTCAGACTGATAGACCGGAATATCCGTTCTTTTAGTAAAGGTGATTCCATATAGTTTATTGGCAACAAAGAAGATCCCTTTCTGAACATTGTCCAGACTGAAATAAGGTTTGAGCTCTGATTCATCGAGATCATATTTTGCCTTGCGTAATTTTTCAGAATAGAACCACCAATCCCACGACTGTAATTTAAATTTTCCACCTTCTTTATCAACAATCGCTTGCATCTCCTTAAGTTCACCTTTTGCGCGATTCAGCGCCGGCACCCAAAGTTTCTGTAGAAAAGCATCAACATTCCTAGGCGTTTTAGCCATGTTTTCGTCAATTACGAACGACGCGAAATTTGGATATCCCATCAATTTTGCCTTCTCGTCACGCAACTGAACCATTCTCTTTATATTTTCCTTATTGTCAGAAATATTCCCATTATCACAACGCATGAAATATCCACGGTAAAGCTTTTCACGCAAAGCCCGGTTTTTTGCATATTGCAGGAAAGGAAGCATACTTGGTTTTTGAAGGGTAAAACTCCATTTGCCTGGAAGCGAATCCTTTTTTGCCTGGATTGCAGCACCTTCAATAACATCGGCTGACAAACCATCCATATCCTTCTTATTGTCGATCACCAACCTGAAATTTTTATTGGTTTCGGCCAATACATTTTCACCAAACTGAAGACTCAGTTTGGATAGCGATTCGTTAAGCGTACGAAGTTTTTGCTGATCTGAAACTGAAAGGTTTGCTCCGCCGCGCACAAAATCATTGTAGATTTTCTCAACCACGCGAAGCTGATCGGCATCCAGATTGAGGTCTTTCCTTCTATCATAAACGCTCTTAATCTTCTTGAACAGCTCTGGATTAAGTGAAATATTATCATGGTGTTGCGTCATTATTGGCGTGATCTCTCGAGCCAATTTCTGCATCACCGGGTTGGTATTGGCTCCGTTGAGGTTCCCAAAAACTTTTGAAACATTCGACAGCAATTCGCCCGAATTGTCGTATGGTAAGATGGTATTATTAAAATCAGGAGTTTCAGATTTCTTGATAATTGCATCAATTTCTGCCGTTTGCAACTTTATCCCTTCTTTTATTGCAGGAAGAAAATGTTCAGGTTTAATCTCATCGAATGGAGGAACCTGGAAAGGCGTCTCGTACTTGTTGAAAAACGGGTTGTTTTCTTTCATCGGATTCTCTTTTTTCTGAGCATTGGCTCCAATCGCCATTACAAGCGCAACAAAAACAGGGATTAGTTTTCTCATGAATAATATAGTTTTTAAGGCGGTTAATATAGTTATTTTGATTCAAAGTGTTTATGATATTTGCGTGTTAAAAAACACGACGAAAGCTGTCAGATATTGGGATACAAATTTCTACAGCCTTCTAAAGAAAAATTACGTTTTACTAATTAAATGGTTATTTTAGTATAAAAACCATATAAGTCTGTGATACATTTCACTGAAGATTTTTGATCGGAATTTGGCTGGCATTACCTTTGATCAGCGGAACATTGTCAATTGGAATGAATCCGGCAACAGTGCTTACCTTCCCGATTCCCGGACTAACAATCACACTCCCGGCAATGGTAGCAGTATCGGGAATCGCCTAACGCAAAGTATTTTGTCTTTACGTCGCATTCATTTTATTCAGAGCATTGATTGCTGGATATTTATATGCACTTGTGAATTAATTCATTCAACTTGTTCTGGATACAAAATTCAGCCTCTATGCCAAGATATTTTCAATGACGGTAGCTTTTTTAAAAAAACAATTAGATATTTGTCTAATTATACAAGTATGGAAATATGAATATCTTCTTCAAGGCATTAAACGATCCAACCCGCCGTGAAATTCTTGAATTACTGAACAAAGGGGATCACACGGCTGGCGAAATAGCCGATCATTTTGAAATGACCAAACCAAGCATCTCCCATCATCTTGATCTGCTCAAGCAGGCAGGTTTGGTTGTTTGCGTAAGGGAGGGTCAATTTCAGAAATATTCTATCAATACAACTGTATTCGATAGTATCGTAAAATGGATGATGCAATTTAAATAAAAAAGCTGGATATTATGAAAAAACAATTGATTATCAAAGAATTAATCCTAATCCTTCTTACCGTTCTTCCAATTACCTATCCGCTCATTTACTGGAGCTCACTGCCAGATCAATTACCCATTCATTTTGACTTCGATGGAACGCCAAATGGCTATGGATCAAAGCTGATTTATATATTATTGCCCATCGGGATTTATCTGCTTATGCTAGTCCTGCCTTATATCGATCCGCGTAAAAGCAATTACCAGATTTTCAGTAACACCTATTTCAAGCTGAGATTGATTCTAAATGTGTTATTTTGTGTAATCGATAGCGTTGTCATATACAATACCTTACATGGGATAGAAAGATTGGGACTGTTCGTTCCAATTTCAATATTCCTACTCTTTACGTTGATTGGCAACTACATGGGCACAATTCGCCCCAATTATTTTGTAGGCATAAAAGTCCCATGGACACTCAACAATGATGAGGTTTGGATCAGAACACATAAAATGGCAGGAAAGCTCTGGTTCTGGGTTGGACTTATCGGGATAGTATCACTTTTTGTCGTCAAGAAACCGGAGATAATGATGCTGCCAATTATTGCCATAATAGTTGTCATTCCGATTGTCTATTCCTATATTATTTATCAAAAAATCACGAAACAGGAATAAGCAAATTTCTATAAATTAACACAAAAATAAAATTAACCATGAAAACCAATTTTATCACTCTTCTAATACTAATAATCACGCTTACTAATCTTTACGCACAGACAGAAAAAATTGTTCTGCTAAAGACTGCCACAGGCGATTTGGAAGGAACTTTGATGGCTCCGGAACAAAATTCCACAAAAGCAGTGGCTTTATTGATTGCAGGCTCAGGCCCGACAGATCGTGACGGGAATAACCCCGCAATGAAGAATAATTCGTTAAAGATGATTGCTATTGAATTGAGCAAAAATGGGATCGCATCATTGAGATACGATAAAAGAGGAATTGCAAGAAGCCAATCTGCCGGACTGAAAGAAGCAGATCTCAGGTTCGATAACTATGTAAATGATGCCAAAGAATGGATCACTTATTTGAAAAAAGAGCTGAAATTCAATAATATCTTGGTGATTGGACACAGTGAAGGTTCATTGATCGGAATGATCGCATCGCAAAACAAAAATGCAAACAAATTCATATCGCTGGCCGGTGCAGGACAATCCGCAGATAAAATAATCAGGGAACAACTTAAAAATCAACCGCCATCAGTAACCATTCAAGTCAACAGCATACTTGATGAAATGGTAAAAGGGAAAACTGTCGAGAACACCCCGGTACAACTGAATTCAATATTCCGCCCTTCAGTTCAGCCCTATATGATTTCATGGATAAAGTACGATCCGCAGAAAGAGATTGCCAAATTGAAAATCCCAGTACTTATTATTCAGGGAACAACAGACATTCAAGTAAGTAAAGATGATGCGACCCGACTTTCCAAAGCGCTTCCAGGAGCGAAACTTGTCATCATAGATGGTATGAATCATATACTGAAGCAAGCACCGGCTGATCGTGATATGAATATCCTCACATATTCCCAACCTGACTTACCCCTTATAAAGGAGCTGACAGACAACATCGTTAGCTTCATAAAAAGCAAATAAAAACAGAACAATCGCATTAATCTATTCGCTATTTTAGCCGGAGTTTTAGTTAAGCTTCGGCTGATTTTATGTTTATCCATGAAAAATTGAACGATTAATGAATAAGATCATTGAGTTATTTGAAAAAGACAACTTTGCAAAAGGGTGCGGAATTGAGATAGAAGAGATTAAGAAGGGCTTTGCGAGATGCTCAATGAAAGTCACCTCTAATCACCTCAACGGAATCGGTTTATTAATGGGAGGAGCTTTGTTTACGTTAGCCGATTTCACGTTTTCGCTGGCAGCTAATAGTCATGGGATTGTAGCAGTAACAAAGGAAGCTTCAATTGTCTATCTTCGAAAGTGCACCAAAGGAGTGGTTACAGCCATTGCTACTGAAATCGATCGCAACGATAAATCTGGGATTTACGCTGTTGAGATAACCGGAGACGAAGGTGAAATTATTGCTAAGATAAATGGGACAGCCATCTTTACAGGAAAGAAGATCAATGTCGGATAAGTTATAACTGTTTTCATCCAAGTATAATTTTTTCTAAAGGAAAGATCGAACTCGCCCAAATGAATCGGAGAAAACTCTATATCAGTCGATTTTATCGCAAGTCAAATAAGAATCGTCAATATAAAAATCTTGGGACGCCCATCTGGAAAAAATTATTCCGCTCCGCACAAATTTTTTTTTTGAAATCAAAGAAAATAATAAATATTTTTACACAAAATCATCCTGTTAGTACAAATATCTTACTAATTTTAGTCCCTTTAAAAGAAGAAAGAACGAACCAACATATTTAGCTGATGAATACCAAAATAGTTAGCCAAACACTTAACACCACGGCCAAAATATACTTTATTAATTTGTAAACTGAGAATGTCAAAAGTTTATCTGTTAATTGGCTTCGTTTGCCTTTCGTTTTTGCCAGCGCTGGCACAGTTGCCTATTGTCAATTCTCCCCTAAAAAATAGGATTAAAAATCAAGATTCCCTGAGTGTTAATTCGCTTAATCAACAATGCTGGTCTCTACGAAGAACAGATCCATTAACAGCAATTAAAATCGGGAAAGAATCGCTTGAGATTGCGCAGGGAATCGGATATGGGAAAGGTGCAGCCCAGGTAATGAATTATTTAGGCGTCTGCTATTTGAGGCTCGACGACTCGCGAAATGCCTCCTATTATTTCTTTAAAGCTTTAACATTCAGCGACAGCTTAAAAATTGATTTGGAAAAAGGTTACGCCTTAAACAACATTGCAAGTTCGCTTCTTTTCGAAGGGGAATACCGGCAAGCGTTAGGCTATGCACAAAAATCGTTGGCACTTCAATCCCGCAACAATAATAAAAAAGGAATAGCTTATTCTTGGGTAAGGATGAGTGAGATCTATTTTAGTCTGCAGGAGTATGATTCCCTTTTAATTACAGCCCAAACCGCGTATCAATTATTAAAAGAATTGAAAATGCAGGAAAACGCTTTGGTCGCTCTGAAAAATATAGGGCGCGCCTGGGAAGGTAAAAAGCAATATCATAAAGCATTGAACTGTTACATGGAGATTGTGAATTCTACATCAATTTCACAGGTAACCGTTAACAACGTCTATGCAGATCTGGCAAGGGTATACAACCTTCTTAAATTACCTGATCAGGCGATTTTCTACGGAGAGAAATGGTTAACCAGTGAAAAGGGGAATGATCTTATTTTAGGACAGATGGCAGAAGCCTATGCCCAAAAGCAAAATTGGAAATATGCATTTCAATTTGCCCGAATGAGTATATTGGTTCGGGATAGTCTTTTAAAAGAAGAAAGATTCAGACAAATAAAAAATCTGCAGATTCTTTACGAAACCAGGGAAACAGAGAAAGAGAATGCCAATTTAAAGATGAAACTCAACATAAAGAACCTGGTTATGTTAGCATTCATTTTCATCATCTTCTTAATTGGACTGTTGGTTATTATTCTTCTAAGTAAAAGGAATCAACAAATACGTTTGAACAAAATACTGAATAAGCAGAACGAAGAAATTGGTATCCAGCGTGATCACCTTACAGAATTGAATCAGACGAAAGACAAATTATTTTCGATCATTGCTCACGATTTGCGCGGTCCGATTGGTAGCACCTTTACTTTTCTTGAGCTTCTGACTGCCAACGAAGTCGATTTTACCAAAAAAGAGCTCGTAGAAAATCTGAATGTGATTAAGGATTCTTCAAAAGCCACTTTCAAACTCCTGGAAAATCTCCTTACATGGTCCCGCTCACAAAAAGGAGAGATTGAATTCAAACCCACTCTCAACAACCTTTTCAAAATAGTACAATCAAATATTGACCTTTTCGCTTCGAATGCTGAGAACAAAAAAATTCGGATAACGAATATGTTAGATCCAAATATTAGCTTCGAATTCGACAAGGAGATGATTAATACCGTTATCCGGAATCTGATTAATAATTCCATCAAGTATACCAGAGAAAACGGACAG
>JANYLE010000324.1 GCA_025363795.1 Mariniphaga sp.
GATGACGATTAAGATATTGGTCGATTCCATCAATGATTTTTACAGTCGCTAATGGATCGATAAAGTTGGCAGTTCCAACCTGTATGGCAGAGGCTCCCGCAAGGAAAAATTCGATGGCATCGGTGGCATTCATAATTCCGCCCAAACCAATGACAGGTATTTTAACTGCCTGGGATACTTGCCACACCATTCTTAGTGCAATAGGTTTAACCGCCGGCCCTGAAAGACCGCCAGTCACGGTGGAAAGAAGAGGTTTCCGGATTTCAGCATTAATTGCCATACCCAATATGGTATTAATGAGTGAAACACTGTCAGCACCTGCACTTTCCACAGCCCTGGCAATTTCGGAAATATCTGTCACATTTGGCGAAAGTTTCACGATCATCGTCTTCTTATAGACTTTCTTTACTGCACTTACAACAGCCGCAGCTGAAGGACAACTTGTGCCAAATGCCATTCCACCTTCTTTCACATTTGGGCACGAAATATTCAATTCTATACCCGCTATATGATCAAGTTCATTGATTATTTCGGCGCAAGCCACATATTCTTCAATGGTAGAACCAGATACATTAACCAATACATTGGTTTCATATTTTAAAAGCGTTGGATAGATTGTTGATGCGAAGTATTTCGCTCCGCCATTTTGAAGACCAACTGCATTCAACATCCCTGAAGAGGTTTCAGCCATTCTGGGGTAAGAATTTCCTTGCCTTGGATGAATCGTTGTCCCTTTAACAATAAAACCTCCCAGCTGATTTATATCAAAAAAATCATCAAATTCAACCCCGTATCCAAATGTACCAGAGGCAGTTAAGACAGGATTTTTTAGTTTAATATTGTGAATTATAGTGCTTAAATCTGCCATTTCAATTGTTTTATATTAAAAACAGGTCCATCGGTGCATACACATTTGTGACCTTGCGTGGTTTCGGTGACACAGCATAAACAAACGCCAAAACCACATGCCATTGTATTCTCAAGAGAAACTTCACAAAAAACAGCGTTTGCTTTCGCTTTTGCTGCAACTGCCTTCATCATCGGTTCAGGACCACAAGTATAAATCCGGTCAAATTTTTCCAACCCTTCCTCAAAAAGAGGATGATTAGTGACAAATCCTTTTTCTCCGTGTGTTCCATCCTCCGTAGTGGTGTAAAGCTTCCCAAACTTTACGTATTGATCAAGTTCAACCAGGTCATCAGCAGACCTGGCTCCAATCAGAATACTAATATCATTGTTATTATTTATAAGTGCCTGTGAAAGATGCAATAGCGGGGCGATGCCACAACCACCGCCTACTAAAAGAACTTTTTCTTTGGATGCAGGAAGTGTAAAACCATGGCCAAGTGGAAAAATAACATTAAGAAAACTGTCAACTGCTGTGTGTGATAGAGTTCGTGTTCCTTCACCAACTTCCTTAACCAGAATGGATATAATATTCTTTTGATAATCAACAGCATGTATAGAAAATGGCCGACGTAAAAAAATACTTTGAGACTGATCAACCAGAATATTGGCAAACTGACCGGGATCTATTTTTTCAATCTGATCCGGCACCTGCAAATGTAATAAATGGTGATCGGCATTAAGTTGGATGTTTGCAATAACCTTCAGATTCTGAACGGATTTCCTCATTCGCATGAAATTTAAACATTCATTTACAGCAATTTATGGCGGTTTACTTAACTATCAAGGCAAACCTTCACCATTTGAATTGCTTAATTCACGCAAAGATAGGGCAAATTCTATTTTGAAGGAGTATAAGCAGCGAAAGTTTTGTCTTTATAAAAGAGTACAATTCTTTCAACCTCTTTATTCGCTAACGATGCATCAATCAGCTCTGAAACTGATTGAACCGTATTGAGAACTTCCGGCTGATTCGGGTTAATAGGTGTTAATGGCTTATTTATTGGATTTTCAGAAGGCTGAATAATACTTTCTTTTACTGGGATATCTGCTGAGGAAATGCTCTCTTTATTTTGTAATTGGGTTTCATTTTCATTTGGAAAATGAAACAAAGAGGGCTCTTTAACCTGACTGACTTTATTTTCAAACATGGATCCTTCACCCAGTAGTAACCAGCGTGAATTTAAATTTTTATAAGATCCGAGCATCTTTTGGATAAAAGAGGCACTGGGGTAATTACGGCCATTCAAAACATGGGAAACACTTGACCGTTGTACTCCGATCTTATCCGCAAATTCAGCAGGTGTAATACCTTCATTTGCCATAAATTGTGTAATCCGATCTTTCATGTCAATAGAGTTTATTTTTAAAGGTCAACACATAATCTAAATGTGAATAGGGAAAATATCCTGACGAACTTCGTCACATTATAGTGGCAATAGGCACATATTCCATTTGTAATTTTGCATTGTGACAAATGTATAAATTAATTGAATTACATGTGTGACTTTTGATGAAAAAATATGAATTTACATTATTGAATTCAATAAATATTAATACATAAGTGAATTTAGAGAGTTCAGATAAACATGGCCTATACCATTTAAATCTGAGGACCTTATTTGTATTATATACTTATTAATAAATGCTTTATAACTAAATATGCGAATTTTGATTAAAATTCACTTACGAAACAATTAATGTAAAGTGTTTATTCAGTAATTGTCTATATAATACAGGTTATCAAATATATAAGTGTTTAATATTTGATATTTGTTTGCTTGTACAGAAATAAGTAACAAATGTAATTGAATATTTTAGATAAATACTGGAATAAAAGCTATTTAAGTATTGATTGTGTGTACTTTAACGTTGTATTTAGGAGCAGAAAATAGTTATTAAAATTAGGGGTAATAATCATCAAATATATGCCCATTAATGTGAAATTTCACACAATACAAATGTTATTCTGTAGCATTTTAATAGCTGCTAATTACAAATGTATTTCATATTCGATGATTCACATTTGTATTGTGCAGCATATTTGTTAATTTGCTGCATTTTTAACAAAGAATAGTATCAAATTATGCCAGTTCTTTACAATGACTAATTAAGACCTTCTGAGAACTGTTGTTATTGGACCTAAAACTGCTCATTAGATAAATTGAATAAATTTAGATGGCTTCACAAATTAACTGGAGTATTTTATTGTCCTGGAGAATTCAAATCATTGCACCCTTTAACAATCTGAATTAAAACTTCTTTATGGCATTCGGAATGCTATTATTCCTTGCTGAGAATCGGACAAAAAAATATCCCTGACAATTGCCAGGGATATTTTTTATTCTCAATGGGATATTCGCACTAAAATTTAAGGACAGATCAAATTTTAGAGTGCATTTAAATTAACTGAAAACAGAAACTCGGTATTAAAGGTTTTGCTATCGGTAAGATAAGATGTTCGGACGCCAATTCTGGCGGGAAACAGTAATCTGAGAATATTGCAGTCAGTAGTCAACTCTCCACCGGCAGATCCAAAGCTAATGTTATATTCGGTTTTATTCTTTAATGGTATTGCTGCCTGGGCATAGTCATAAAAAACGCGTAAAGAAAATCTTTTAAAATAACTCAGCCGACCCAGACTCCAGTCGGGATAAAACAAAGGAAGTACATAATCTGATTTCAAACAAAATAATTGATTATTGACCAGATTTGGATAACCTCTTGGGTAGGAAATAAGGTCGGAAAAGGAACCCTGATCATTTTGTTTTTGCTGAAATCCACCATATATTCTCACACCATGGTGCCTGGCTAATCCGGGTAAATATAAAGTCCCTTCTGCGGACCAAATCGTTCCTATTTTCTGATCCCCGATCGGCGAATGGCGGTAAGCGACATCTATAATCTGACCAAACGCAGGCTGAATATCACGATCGCTTTGTCTTAAAAGATTGTGCGCATATAGCCTGTAAGTCAATGGGATACTTGTTCCATTGAACAAATTAGGATTAATAGTTGACTCCTGCCAGATTCGTTGATATCCGATTTGAAACTCCGGCTGTACCAACCGGTACATTTTACCGTTTGAGAAATCAAGCGGAAGATTAATAATTCCTGTTACGTCAAGAATTTTGTATGAAAAAGGGACCAGTGAAGTATCACTTCTGACGATTTGACCAGCTGAATTCTTATAGTTGGTAATCTGCAAATACTGCGATCCTTCGCGCCCATATTGAACATCCAGCTTTAATACCGGGAACAGACCCGTATAATCAAATTTTGCTACCCACTTCCCTGTTTTATTGACAGTTGAATAGTCATAGCCTAATTGTGTTATTGCTGTACTCAACTTGTTTTGAGAGATAAGCGATACGCCAGGCCTGATCTCTTCTGTCTCAGTGTCAATATGTACCGGTGCCCAACTATGAAAATTGAATAAATTGGCCAACTTTGAATAACGCTTTGTGGAATAACTCGTTGTGTCAATTTTGGAAAAATCGGGAATTCCTTTCTCCTGAGTGGAAAGTTGGTCTGCCAATTCATAATGATGTGATGCACCTGGATCAGAAACTTTGAAAGAATCAGTGTTTAACGCCATTTTAACGACCTTAAATCCATCTGCCGTATAGTTGCTATAAACCAAATAGTTTCCGTCTGAAGTTGGCTGAATGTCCCTGGCTCCAAATCGTGATGAAGTAATGCAATAATTTTTCTTTTCGTTAAGATTAAAGGCATAAATATTATCTGTTCCATCGATTGTATTGGTATAATAGATAAAATTTCCACGTTGGACGGGACGGAAAAGTTCATTATAAGTAGAGGGAATCAGGTAGTTGATTGTCCCATCAAAAGGATTAATTTTCGCCAGCGATTTTCCGTTTTTGCCAAGTACAATTGCAAACAGTTCTTTATTATTTTCTGCCCATGAGGGCGTGATAATAAAAAGATCATTTGACACGTGGGTCTCTTTTATAACCTCTCCTGAACCCGGTGAAAGTAAAACGATGGAACAACGATTTTCATTGTCCATTTTTACAGCGGCAAGATATTGTCCGTCAGAAGATAAACATGGGGAAAAGATTTTAAACCGGTATTTTTTTTGGACAATGTTGCCATTGCTCAGGTTCAGAATTCTTAACTGCGAAAATTCACGATGAACCCATCGGACATCAGTTTTGGCTTCGATCCAGAAGACTTTGCCCTTTCCACAGGTGATCGATTCCCCAAACAGACTTCCAGGGGTGAAAACAGCCTTCTCAGCTCCTTTAGATCCGATGATAACAAACCGTGTAAGATCATTGAGCGAATATTTGACTGCAAAATAAGTTGTGTCATTGATCAGATAAGGATACCTGTAGCTGTTGTACCCTTTTTGTTTCTTTGTAATCACCTCAAATTTAGTTTTCTCCAGAACCCTATCTTTTTCCGTCCATTCCTGCTTAAGATCTGAGAAAATTTCTTTATAAAGACCGGTTTGACTCTTTCCGGTCGCTTTTTTCAATCCTCCTGCGAATGCATTCAGCGATAAAGGTTGGCGCGCCACATTGCTCAGAACTTTCGACCAGGTATCTGCTCCATACTTACTTCTTATTCCGGCAACCATCTGATAACCTAATTGATAATAATCCGGAACATGATCTTTATAAGAACCGAGATAAGCTTTATCATAGCTAAAGAATCCTTTTTCAACACCTTGCGCTTTCAATTCCATTGCGAAGGCAGGGACTCGACCCCTTCCCGAATGGCTCATCGCAGTTTCTGCGACTACAGCGTCACCTTCGAGAAACCAAAAAGGCATATAAACGCCGATGACCGCCGCCGCAGCTTGTTCTCCTAAAATGATTTTAAATATTTTAGGCAATTCCGATCCGATTTTATCGATTTGTACAACATGCCTGAATTCATGAATAGCCAATTGCTCAAGCCAGTCCTGGGCGTAAATCTCCTGATCGGGAGTAGTGAAAAGTTCAACACGTGCAGGTGCCCAGGCAGCAAAGCCATTTGCACGGACAGTACTCGTATGGAGAATAACTGAAATCTTCCGGGGCTGATGTTTGAGTGTATACCCTGCATAGTCGTAAACCTTTTCAAAAATTGAGGCCATTCGCTGAGCATTCGTCTCAAAACCAGCAGGATAGATAATTTGAAAATTATCGGTATTAATCTGCCGCCATTTAATGCCGGACGGGTCCTCCCCTTGCACATAATATTGGGCTGCAAGAAGATAAGGTAGAATTACTAAAAAAACAATTACCAGATATCGCCTCATTTAGGAAGTTTTAAATTTTATAATGGTGCGCATTGTGTTATCAGCCACTTCAATACTGTTGGTTTTAATCGTGGACCTAATTCTGAGATAACCCTTGCATGATAAGTATTTAGCCAGTTCAACTCTTCGCTGGTCAGTAATTGTTTGTTCACAAGTTTTCTGTCGATTGGACACAGCGTAAGGGTATCGAATGAAAGGAAGTTGCCTAAATCTGTTTGCGATTCAACCCTGCAGACAATGACATTTTCAACCCGGATACCATATTCATCTTTGCGGTATAGCCCCGGTTCATCCGATAAAATCTGACCTGCACGTATTGGTTCCGCATTATATTCCTGACGAATTGCCATAGGTCCTTCGTGAACTGATAAATAATGACCTACACCGTGCCCCGTTCCGTGTCCATAGTTCAATCCATTCTCCCATAATGCTTTGCGGGCAAGAATGTCAAGCGAATAACCTTTTGTGTTTTCCGGAAAAATAGCCTTCGCAAGCTGAATTGTACCTTTAAGAACAAGTGTGAAGTCGGTTTGCTGCTTTAGACTAACAATTCCCGTTGCAATGGTCCTTGTGATATCAGTTGTCCCGTCAAGATACTGACCCCCGGTGTCAAAAAGAAGAATCCCATCAGGAAGTATTTCAACATCCGATTCTGGAGTCGCGCTGTAATGTACGATTGCACCGTGCGATCCGAACCCAACAATCGGACAAAAACTTTCGCCCATAAAATGAGCCTGTTCAGCGCGGAACACACGGAGCTCCTCCGCAAAGGAAAGTTCTGTAATTCGCTCTTTCTCAAAGTTTTCTTCAAACCAATACAGGAAATTGACCAATGCAACGCCATCCCGGACATGCGCTTCTCTCATTCCAGCAATCTCAACTTTATTTTTGACTGACTTTAAAAGCGTAGGAACCGACAGTCCATTAATCACTTCGCATCTTTTTGTAACTGCACTGTAAATAAGCGAATTGGTTCGGTCAGGATCGAGATAAAACCGTCGAGAATTTAACTTTTCTAAAAATGAAAGTATTGATTCATAACTTGTTACACGGACCCCTTCCCTTTCCAGATCACTTTTAAGCTTTGGTGACACCTTTGTATCTTCAACAAAAAGAATAGCTTGTTGGAGATCGACATAACCATATCCGGGAAAAACAGGATTATAACTTATATCGTTTCCTCTGAGATTAAAACTCCAGGCCAGATCATCCAATTGGCAGATCAGCGTGGCTTCAGCCTGGCTTTCAGCAAGCCTATTTCTGATTTGCGCAAGCTTTTCAGCACGGCTAATACCCGCAAAAAGTACAGGATAGTCCGCTACGGGTGATTGAGGAAATGCTGGTCTGTTTTCCCAGATTACTGATACCAGATCCATATCCAACGCTAAAGTGATGCCATTCGCACCCAGTTTCTGCTTAAGTGTATCCGCATCAGCAGCAGAAATGGTTAATCCGTCCAGTGCTACAATACTCCCCGGTTTAAGTTCCTGCACAAGCCACTTGTCAACAGTAATGGTATCAACCTGCCGGTCCTTAATCATTTCGATTCCCGAACCAGTCAACTGTGTTTCCGCCTGAATAAAATACCGCGAATCCGTCCAAAGAGCTGCATGCTCAAGTGTAATTGCGACTTTTCCATAAGAACCGGTAAATCCACTGATCCACTCGCGGGTTCTCCATGCTTCGGGAACGTATTCGCTCAAATGGGGATCTGTTCCATGGATCAAATAAGCGTCAATCCCTTTTTCCTTCATTAAACCTCGAAGTAATGTAATGCGATCGATAACTTTCATTTACAATAATTTAAAAAATATTAATATAGATATCGTTTTATGTATTGATTGATAATATTGACCATGCTTTGAGAGCACAGTTCCTTCATATTTATTTCTTTTGGGAAGAAATATTCAATTGATGATACGTCATCAGCCGGAAGAATAGCCTCCAGATTATCTACAGTGCAAATAAATGCCATATCGACAGTAAAGACAGAAAACCCGGAGAATACATATTCGTTGGGAAAGGAAGCCAGATATTCAGCTTTTGTAACATTGACACCCAATTCTTCTTTAATTTCCCGCACCAACGCATCTTCGGCACTCTCCATCGGTTCAACAAATCCTCCGGGAAGATCGAGCATTCCCTTGGCCGGTTCGACGGCACGTCGGGCAAGCATCAGCTTTCCCTCTTTATTAAAAATCAGACATGCCACGGCTGCCGAATTGTTTAGATAGTAATTAAAATGACACTCTTCGCAGTTGAATGAACGCCCTTTATCATTGGTTTTGAACTTCTTGCTTCCGCACCGCGGACAATATTTAATAACCTCCTCCGGATGAGTTTTAACAATCATATTTTAATCTTTTTAAGCAGTACCTATTACTCAGGGCACCACCTGGCCATAATTTGATAACATACTGCGCAACTGTCAATTGCAATACAGACATTGTGAACAGCATAAGAAATATTTTTCGTTTCATATTTCGATCTATTTACCAATTAACGAATGTCGTTTTATGTTCCAAAGAATATTTTACTTAATTCTACTTGTTTATGGATTAATGCACATAGTCCTTAACCCAATAAACTCTTCTGGCAATACCCTTTCCAGACAACCATATTAAAACTTCTTTCGGATAAAAATAGAAAATATCGATGCTAATTTTACCTTTACTTTTTAAATTCGGATAAAGATGATCATTTTTTTCAGCTATTTTTGCAGCCATGAATTTTAGTTTGCTTTGGGAAGGTTTTATAATAGGCATTGCGGTATCGATTCCGCTTGGCCCTTTGGGTATGCTATGTATTAAGCGAACAGTCAACAAGAACTGGAAATCAGGATTTATATCAGGGTTAGGTATCGCAACATCTGACGTTTTTTATGCGATTATTGCAGGATTTAGCTTAACGATGATTATCGATTTTGTCAGAAGCTATGAAATCTATTTTAAGATATTTGGAGCGACCATGGTGGTGTTGCTCGGGCTTTATATTTTCATGTCAAACCCTGCGAAGGATATCCAAAAATTCAAACGAAAGGGGACTTCGTACCTTCAGGATTTTCTGACAGCTTTTCTTTTGACCATCTCCAATCCGCTTTCTGTTTTTATATTTATTGCAATATTTACAAGCTATAGTCTTGTACTTCAAATGTCTCAGCCACTTGAGTCTCTTTTGATTATTGGCGGACTTTTTGCCGGTGGTGCCTCGTGGTGGTTTATTCTTACAGGTTTGGCCAATCTTTTCAAACATAAGCTGACCATAAATACTTTGTGGTGGGCAAACAAAATAATCGGGATGGGGGTCATCCTGATCGCTGTCGGTTTATTCATTTACCTCTTAATCCGGGATATTTAAACCATCTTTTCGAGCAGAATCTTCGTGAATTCCTCGGGTGCACGACGTGGTTTTCCTGTCGCAGCATCAATAAATCCAAGTGTTACCTCCCCTTCGTTGATCAACTCTCCTTTTTCGTTATAGATTTCGGAATACAACCTGAACTTTACTTTGGGGATATCTTTAATAATCGTCCTGATGGTCAGTACTTCATCGTAGAGTGCCGGTTTATGATAGACCGCAGTCAGTAACCTGACAGGAAGGATAATTCCACTCTCTTCAACCTCACGATATGATTTCCAGACGATTCTGATCAGATCGGTTCGTCCGATCTCATAAAGTCTGGGATAATGACCATAGTACATCACTCCCATCCGGTCGGTATCACCATAGCAAACGCGGTATTGTGTATCGTGACTCAGCATATGAAATAGATTAATTGATATGAATGTTATTAAGGCTGCAAAGTTAAAAAGTTTCTATTGTTAATACATAGAAAGCAGGAATGGCCTCTTATAAGTATTCATAGGTGATATGACGCTGAGCATGTTAATTGCATCTACTTTGTTCTGTTGAAAGAGATCTGAACTATATTTACCCTTTTGGATGATGGTCCGGTTAACTTAAACAGGCAATCAATTGAACCTGATTATTACAACGAATTCTTCCCGGTTGAATTGTGCACCAACACAAATGCACTACATTTGGGGTAATGAATGAAAAACGATAACCCGGATGAAGAAACTTAAAGTCTTTATTAGCAGCGCGCAAATGGAATTTGCCAACGAACGGCAGAACCTTTTTGCTTATTTGCATAGTGATCCATTGTTAGGACTTTTTTTTGAGCCCTTTTTATTCGAGAACTTACCTGCTACTGACCAGCGGGTTGATGAGGTTTATATAAATGAAGTGGCAAAGTGTAATATTTATATTGGATTGTTTGGTGCCAGTTATGGTTTTGAAGATGCTAAAGGCATTTCACCAACCGAACATGAGTTCGACGAAGCAACGAGGCAGTACAAAACGCGGCTTATTTATGTTTTAGGTGGTCCAGATCTTCAACGCCATCCTAAAATGGCCAGGCTCATTCAAAAGGTTGGTATTGATGTAATCCGGAAGCATTTCAACACCGGCGACGAATTAAATTCCGGGGTTTATGCTTCATTGGTCAATTACCTGAAAGAAAAGGAAATCATTCGTACCGGTCCTTTTGATGCTGCTTTGAACGATTCTGCTACCATTGCTGATTTGGATCAGGATAAAATCCACGAATTTGTACGCATTGCGAAATCTAAACGCGGTTTTCCGCTGCCAGTAGAATCGGCGCCGGAAACCATTTTGACACATTTAAATTTATTGACAAACAATCGGGTAAGTAACGCTGCCATTTTATTGTTTGGCAAACAACCGCAACGTTTTTTTATTACATCAGAAGTAAAGTGTGCTCATTTTCATGGCTTTGATGTTGTAAAGCCAATTCCAGCCTATCAGGTTTACAAGGGTGATGTATTTCAACTGGTTGATCAGGCAGTCGATTTCGTGTTGTCAAAGATTGATGCATCGGTTGGTACCCGGGATGAAAGTACACAAGTGCCGATTGATTATGAACTCCCCCGGGCTGCTGTTTCGGAAGCTATTGTAAACGCGATAGCCCATCGCGATTATACAAGTAATGGCAGTGTTCAGGTGATGCTATTTAAAGATCGTCTGGAAATCTGGAACCCGGG
>JANYLE010000354.1 GCA_025363795.1 Mariniphaga sp.
CAAAGGTAATTTACAGTTTTTTCTATTAATTTTTTTCGGAGGTCCACGATGAGCGATAATCAGCGAAAATGGTATGTTCTTAGAGCTATTGGCGGTAAAGAGAAAAAGGTCAAGGAGTATATCGAGAATGAAGTAGCGAACTCTGGACTTCAGGAATTTGTATCCCAGGTCTTAATACCTGTAGAAAAGGTTTATCAAATCCGGAACGGAAAAAAGATTGCAAAGGACCGCAACTTTTTTCCTGGTTACGTTCTGGTTGAAGCTTCCCTGGTGGGTGAAATTACCCACTTGCTTAGAAACGTTCCCAATGTAATCGGTTTTTTGGGTGACACAAAAGGGGGAGACCCCGTTCCGATGCGTCAGTCTGAAATAAACAGAATACTGGGCAAAGTCGATGAGCTGCAGGAAAGCGGAGAGGAATTTGATACACCGTTTATCATAGGTGAGACAGTAAAAGTGATCGATGGACCATTTAACGGTTTCAACGGAACCATTGAAGAAATCAATGTGGAGAAGAAGAAACTTAAAGTGATGGTCAAGATTTTCGGTCGTAAAACACCCTTGGAACTTAGCTTTATGCAAGTAGAAAAGGAGTAAGTAATTTTTTTTAAAAAACGTTATGGCTAAAGACATTGCTGGATTAATCAAATTACAGATCAAAGGTGGTGCAGCAAATCCTTCACCTCCGGTAGGCCCAGCATTGGGTTCTAAAGGGGTGAACATTATGCAGTTCTGTAAGCAGTTCAATGCCAGAACCCAGGATCAGGCTGGAAAAGTGCTACCCGTGATTATTACCGTTTACGGTGATAAATCATTTGATTTTGTAGTAAAAAACCCTCCGGTTGCCGTTCAGTTAATTGAAATTTCGAAGGTCAAAAAAGGATCTCCGGAACCACATGTTAACAAAGTCGGTTCAGTATCGTGGGATCAGGTGAAAGAAATTGCAGAGATCAAAATGCCGGACTTAAACTGTTTCTCTTTAGAATCAGCGATGAGTATGGTGGCTGGAACTGCAAGAAGTATGGGGATTACCGTAACAGGCAAATCACCGTTTATTAACTAATTAAAGTTAAGGTCGAAATGGCAAAAGTTACCAAGAATAAGAAGGCTGCATTGGCAAAACTCGAAGCTGGAAAAGTCTATGGTTTACCTGAAGCTACTGAACTAGTAAAAGCAGTTACTTTTACGAAATTCGATGCTTCGGTGGATATTGATGTAAGGCTCGGAGTTGATCCTAGAAAAGCCAATCAAATGGTTCGTGGTGTAGTAACTTTGCCCCATGGTACCGGAAAAGAAGTTCGGGTTCTGGCATTGGTTACTCCTGACAAGGAGGCTGAAGCGCTGGAAGCCGGAGCTGATTTTGTAGGACTCGACAACTATATCGAAAAAATCAAAGGTGGTTGGACCGATGTAGATGTTGTTATTACTATGCCCCCGGTTATGGGAAAAGTTGGTGTGTTAGGACGTATCTTAGGGCCACGTGGTCTTATGCCTAACCCCAAGAGCGGAACTGTGACTATGGAAGTCGGTAAAGCCATCAAAGAAGTGAAGATGGGTAAAATCGATTTCAAAGTTGACAAGTTCGGTATCGTACACACTTCCGTTGGTAAAGTATCGTTCGAACCACAACAACTTGTGGAGAACGCCAGGGAATTTGTTCACTCAATTATGAAGTTAAAACCCGCTGCTGCTAAAGGTACCTACATAAAAAGTATTTATGTATCAAGTACTATGAGCCCCGGCATCCCGGTCGAGCCAAAAACTTGCCTGGAATAAGTAAATAATGTTGAAATGAAAAGATCAGATAAAATACAGGTTATTGAACAATTGACCAAAGAGATCAACTCATACAGCCATTATTACCTTGCCGATATCTCAAACCTTAATGCTGAAGTTACTAGTGACCTCAGAAGGTTGTGCAACAAAAGGGAAGTAAAACTGGTTGTAGTTAAGAACACGATCCTCCGAAAAGCACTGGAGAATTCTGGAAAGGATTCACCTGAGCTACATGAAGTACTTGTAAATAATACATCGATCCTGTTTTCTAATACCGGAAGTGCTCCTGCAAAACTTATCAAAGAGTTTAGCAAGAAAAACAAAAAACCGGTATTGAAAGGTGCTTATGTTGAACAATGTGCCTATTTAGGTGCAGATCAGCTCGAAGCATTGATCAATGTTAAATCAAAAGAAGAACTTTTGGGTGGTATTATCGCCAGCCTTCAATCTCCTATCAAAAATGTTATGTCAGCTCTTCAATCAGGGGGACAAACTATTGCTGGTGTATTGAAGACATTGGAAGAGCGTAATGCCTAATTAAATTTTTAGAATTAAAAAAAGAATAAATTAATATTTAAATCTCAAGTAAAATGGCAGATCTTAAAAAACTTGCAGAAGAACTTGTTAACCTAACAGTTAAAGAAGTTAATGAGCTTGCAGGTATCCTTAAATCAGAGTACGGTATTGAACCAGCTGCAGCTGCAGTTCACGTTGCTGGTCCAGTTGCAGCAGCCGAAGCTGAAGCACCTGCTGAAAAAACTGAATTTGATGTAATCCTCAAATTTGGTGGTCAGTCAAAATTAGCAGTAGTAAAATTAGTTAAGGATCTTGTTGGTGTTGGACTAAAAGAGGCTAAAGACTTGGTTGACAATGCACCTAAAGCTATCAAAGAAAAGGTTTCAAAAGAGGAAGCAGAATCTCTTAAAGCCCAACTTGAAGAAGCTGGCGCAGAAGTTGAAATCAAATAGGATTTGTACCTGTACTACAAGGTTATATGCGGTTTAGAATCCCGTCACGGGATTCTAAACCTTTTCATGTTTATATTTTGGTTCCTTAATTTGGCTGAAAATGTCCTCAAATTACATAAATCAAAGGATTAGTTTTGCATCTACCCGAAGCAAACTAGAGTACCCCGATTTCCTGGAGGTGCAGATTAAATCTTTTAAAGAATTTTTCCAGTTGGGAACCTCTCCGGAAGATCGAAAGAATGAAGATCTTTACCAGGTTTTTCAGGAGAATTTCCCGATTTCCGATACAAGAAACAATTTTGTCCTCGAATTCATCGACTATCAGGTGGATCCGCCGCGCTATAGCCTCGACGAATGTATTGAACGCGGCTTGACTTATAGCGTTCCGTTAAAGGCAAAGCTGAAGCTTTTTTGTACCGACCCTGAGCACGAGGATTTCGATACCGTTGTCCAGGACGTTTATCTTGGAACAGTTCCATACATGACTCCTACCGGATCGTTTGTGATTAACGGCGCCGAAAGAGTTGTGGTTTCTCAGCTTCACAGGTCCCCAGGCGTATTTTTTGGACAAAGCGTTCATGCCAACGGGACTAAACTTTATTCTGCGAGGGTAATCCCCTTCAAAGGTTCTTGGATCGAATTTGCAACTGACATCAATAATGTGATGTTTGCTTATATCGACCGGAAAAAGAAATTACCAGTTACAACATTACTTCGTGCTATTGGATACGAAAGTGACAAGGATATCCTTGAAATTTTCGGTTTGGCCGATGAAATCAAAGTTTCAAAAACTGCATTGAAAAAGTATGTGGGTCGGAAACTTGCTGCACGCGTGCTTAAAACATGGGTGGAGGATTTCGTTGATGAAGATACGGGTGAGGTTGTCTCTATCGAACGTAACGAAGTGATCGTGGATCGCGAGGTTATCATCGAAAATGATCATGTTGACGAAATTCTTGAATCTGGTGCAAAAACAATACTACTTCACAAAGAAGAAGCTGGTTCAGGAGATTTCGCAATTATTTATAATACTTTACAGAAGGACCCTTGTAATTCTGAAAAGGAAGCCGTTCTGCATATTTACAGGCAGCTTCGTAACTCAGAACCGCCGGATGAAGCCACTGCACGCGACGTAATCGATAAACTCTTTTTCTCTGAGGTTCGTTACGATTTGGGTGAAGTTGGACGTTTCCGTATTAACAGGAAATTGGGTCTGAATATTGATATGACCACAAGAGTGCTTACTAATCAGGATATTATCGAGATTATTAAGTACCTGATCAAATTGATCAATTCAAAAACTGATGTTGATGATATTGACCATTTATCAAATCGTCGCGTTAGAACAGTTGGTGAGCAAATGTTTACCCAGTTTGGCGTTGGTTTGGCACGTATGGCCCGTACTATCCGTGAGCGTATGAATGTAAGGGACAATGAGGTTTTTACGCCGATTGACCTGATTAATTCAAAAACTTTGGTTTCAGTGATCAACTCGTTCTTTGGAACCAATGCGCTTTCACAATTTATGGATCAAACGAATCCATTGGCTGAGATGACTCACAAGAGGCGTATGTCAGCATTGGGGCCAGGTGGTCTTTCCCGTGAACGTGCCGGATTTGAGGTTCGAGATGTACATTATACGCACTATGGTCGTCTTTGTCCAATCGAAACTCCTGAAGGTCCAAACATCGGATTAATTTCTTCACTTTGCGTTTTTGCTAAGATTAATGATCTTGGGTTTATTTCAACCCCTTATCGTAGTGTTACAAATGGCAAAGTAAATCTAAATAACGAGGACGTTTCCTATTTCACCGCTGAGGAGGAAGAAGGAAAGATTATCGCTCAGGCTAATGCTGTAGTCGACGCAGATGGTTATTTCACTAATGCTAAAGTTAAAGCTCGTCTTGATGCCGATTATCCGTTGGCAAATAAAGAGGATGCGAATCTGATGGATGTTGGACCGAATCAAATCGCTTCAATTGCAGCATCATTGATTACGTTCCTCGAACATGATGATGCGAATAGGGCATTGATGGGATCTAACATGATGCGCCAGGCAGTTCCGCTTTTACGCCCCGAAGCTCCTATTGTAGGAACGGGTCTTGAAGTTAACATTGCCCGCGATGCCAGAATCAATATTTCTGCCGAAGGTCCTGGAACCGTCGAATTTGTCGACGCTACCAAAATCGTGATTCGTTACGATATGACAGAGGAAGAACGGTATGTGAGTTTTGATTCTGATTTAAAAACATATAAGCTTTCGAAATACAAAAAAACCAATCAGGGAACATGTATCGACCTGAAACCTCTTGTTCGTAAAGGTCAAAGGGTTCAGTTGGGCGATATCATGACTGACGGTTATGCCACTTCGAAAGGTGAACTTGCACTTGGTCGTAACTTAAAGGTTGCGTTTATGCCTTGGCAGGGTTACAACTATGAGGATGCTATTGTTATCTCCGAAAAAATTGTTCGTGATGACATCTTTACTTCTATTCATATTGATGAATACTCGCTCGAAGTTCGTGATACAAAACGCGGCGCTGAAGAGTTTACATCTGATATTCCTAATGTTAGTGAAGAAGCAACCCGCAATCTTGACGAAAATGGTTTGATCCGAATTGGTGCCATTGTTAAGCCAGGCGATATTTTGATTGGTAAGATCACCCCTAAAGGCGAATCGGACCCTTCACCCGAAGAAAAACTTTTACGGGCCATTTTTGGTGATAAAGCTGGTGATGTTAAGGATGCTTCATTAAAGGCATCTCCATCACTAAATGGTGTGGTTATCGACAAAAAGCTTTTCTCTCGTGTTATGAAAGAGAAAAAAGGCAAGACTGCAACAAAACCATTGCTTGAGCAGATCGATATTGAGCTGGAATCTGAAACCAGCAGACTTCGTGAAGTGCTTATCGATAAGCTGTTCAATCTTGTTAATGGTAAAACATCTCAGGGTGTAAAGGATTATTTCAACGGTGATTTAATCACTAAGGGAAATAAATTTACGCTCAAACAATTACAGGGTATCGATTTCATGAATGTTAATCCAAACAAATGGACAACAGACAAGGATAAAAACGATATGATTTCTGCTTTGGCGAATAATTTCATCATGAAATTCAAGGAGGCCGAAGCTTCAGCACGTCGTAAACGATACAATGTAACCATCGGAGATGAACTTCCTGCAGGAATTTTGCAGTTAGCTAAAATCTATATCGCTAAAAAGCGTAAACTCCAGATCGGGGATAAGATGGCAGGACGCCACGGAAATAAGGGTATTGTTTCCCGTATTGTTCGTGACGAAGATCTTCCTTTCCTTGCTGATGGAACACCTGTTGATATTGTTCTTAACCCACTTGGTGTACCTTCGCGTATGAACCTTGGGCAGATTTACGAAACTGTGCTTGGATGGGCAGGAAAAGAACTTGGACTTACTTTTGCTACACCAATCTTCGACGGAGCAACTCTCGAGCAGATTTGTGAGTATACCGATAAAGCCGGAGTTCCCCGTTTTGGTAAAACAAATCTTTATGACGGTGAAACGGGTGATCCTTTCGATCAACCTGCAACTGTCGGAGTGATCTATATGCTGAAATTGGGCCACATGGTTGAAGATAAGATGCATGCTCGTTCTATCGGGCCATACTCTTTGATCACGCAACAGCCACTTGGAGGTAAAGCACAGTTTGGAGGTCAGCGATTTGGTGAAATGGAGGTTTGGGCACTCGAAGCATTCGGTGCAGCAAATATTCTTCAGGAAATCCTTACCGTTAAGTCTGATGATGTGATTGGCCGTGCTAAAGCTTATGAAGCGATAGTAAAAGGCGATCCACTTCCACACCCGGGAATCCCCGAGTCTCTTAATGTGTTATTGCACGAGTTAAGAGGTCTGGGATTAAGCGTAAACCTGGAATAGTTAGATCTGCCGGAACTGTTCTCAACAAACAGTTCCGGCAAATCGTTGAGAATAAAATCATTTATATTCTTACATTTTTTTTCAAAAAATTATGGCATTCAGACGAGATAATAAGGTTAAGAGTAACTTCACCAAGATCAGTATCAGTCTTGCGTCACCAGAGGAAATACTTGAACGCTCTCACGGAGAAGTCCTTAAACCTGAGACCATTAACTACAGAACTTATAAACCCGAACGTGACGGTCTTTTCTGCGAAAGGATTTTCGGGCCTGTAAAGGATTACGAATGTCATTGCGGCAAGTACAAGCGTATCCGCTACCGCGGCATTGTTTGCGACCGTTGTGGAGTCGAAGTCACCGAGAAAAAAGTGCGTCGCGAACGCATGGGGCATATTTCTCTTGTTGTACCTGTAGTTCATATATGGTATTTTAAATCATTGCCAAATAAAGTTGGTTACTTGTTGGGATTACCCACCAAGAAACTCGACACGATTATCTATTACGAACGTTATGTGGTAATTAATGCCGGGATTAAACGCAACGATGGCGTAAAATACCTCGATTTTCTGACTGAGGAGGA
>JANYLE010000355.1 GCA_025363795.1 Mariniphaga sp.
CTCATTCGGGTAGATCAGGATAAAATCATAGTTTTCGAAATTTTTGGCCATCTGTCGCGGAATACTTTCCTGATTGAATTTGTACGAAACACCTCCATTGCGCGGAAGAGTAATGATAACCAGGTCCGTGGGCTGAATATAGTTTGCAATTTTCAGAAAATCGTTCCAGTCGGTAAACTCAATATGTTTTGTGGTAGTTGCAATTTTATTGATATCGATGTATTCTGTTACATGTCTGAAAGTTTGGGGTGTTGATAAAAAATCGACTGAAACTTTTAGCGTGCTTGCAAGCCTGAATACGCGGTTCAACCAACGATTAAAGCCATATTCCCGATCCGCGTAACGCGGGCAAACCACCACAATTTTTCCACGTTGACTAATATATGGCGAAATACTGCAAACCCATACTGCCTGGTTGGTATTCTCAACAATATACTTGATGATATTCCCAAAAAGGAGATCAGTAAACTGCTTTTTCAAGGCAAATCCGATGATAATTTCAGTTGCGAATACCTCAGTTGCTACCCTTTTAATCCCACTGGGTATATTCTGGCTGATTGTAGTAATGATTTCTATATGCTGGTCAACTGCCGAAGCATGGATTATGGCTTTCTCCAGCATCAGTTTTGCTTCGATCAATTTTTGACCGGCCTTGTCATCATCTTTTACGACGGACAAACTTACAATTGGAAAACGGTTTTTATGAATTTTAATTGCCATTGCCAGATCAAGTAACCGCTCCAAATTATTGGGATTATAAATCGGAACCAGTATTTTTTGTTCACGAATCGCCGGCATATCAGGCAAATTTGACTTCTCCATAATCAAAACCTTTTTGGCAGAATGTTCCGTGACAAATGAAGCAACAAGGCAGGTGACCAGGATCAAAACGATGGTTCCATTCAGGATATTCTCATCAACAATTCCCAGCCTGAATCCAACCATTATTACAGCAATAGTTGCTGCTGCGTGAGAGCTACTCAATCCAAAAATAAGATTTCGGTAGGATTTTGAATAGCCGAATATCGCGGCAGTTATCCAGGCGGCAATATATTTGCCAATCAAGGCCACAATCGTCAGTGTTGCTGCGATAATCAGCGCATAAGGACCCTGGGTAATCACTGCAAGATTGATGAGCATTCCGACACTGATAAGGAAGAACGGGATAAACAATGAATTACCCACAAACTCCAGACGGTTCATCAATGATGATGTGTGCGGTATTAGCCTGTTCAGCGCAATTCCGGCTGCAAATGCACCTATAATTGGTTCAAGATTTGCTATTTCAGAAAGAAACGCAGAAAGGAAAACCATTGCAAGAACAAAGATAAAATGGGAGTTCTTTTCGCCCTCAAAATTTCTAAAAAACCACCTCGCCAACCTGGGAATCAGATACAGGACGATGAAAAGAAATAAAATAACTGATATTGTGAATTTTATCCAGAAGTTCATTGTGATTTCCCCGCTGACTGAACCAGAGATAATTGCAAGAATGATTAATACAGCAGTATCTGTCAGCATTGTGCCGCCAACAGTGATGCCAACAGCTTCGTTTCTGGATATTCCCAGGCGGCTTACAATCGGATAGGTAACCAAGGTGTGGGTAGCAAACATACTTGCCACCAAAAAACTTGTTTCGAAACTAAATTCGAGGAGAAAACGGCAAACCGGATAACCGATTGATAGAGGTATTATAAAGGTAAAGAATCCGAATACCAGGCTCTTGTGCTTGTATTTAGCAAATCCTTTCAGGTCAAGCTCGAGGCCAGCCAGGAACATAATATAAAGAAGCCCAATGGTTGAAAAGAGGTCAATCGCTGAGTTTTTGGCAAGCAGGTTTAATCCGTGAGGGCCAACGATAACCCCTGCAAGTATCAATCCGATGATACCGGGGATCTTAACACTCCTGAATAGCAGAGGTGCAAGAAGAATGATAAACAAGATTACCGCAAAAACCAGCACTGAACTTTGGAACGGTGTCTGGAATATATGTTGTAAATTTTCAAGGACTTTA
>JANYLE010000362.1 GCA_025363795.1 Mariniphaga sp.
TTGCCACCAAGAATTAGTTATTCAAAATGGATTTTGATTTTTCGCTGAAGTCTGAATGCTTTTGGGAATCCATTCTTATAATAATGATTAACAGGCACGTTCTCTCAAGATCAGGATTGGTGTAAGTTAAGGAAACAGCCACAAAATCAAGAAAAAAGGAAGCTGACTTTTATCTGAATCAGCCTCCTTTAACCTGAAGATTATACTTTATCCAAAAGAACCGTAAAATGGCGCATAATTGATGCCTCTTTCCGGATTGACAATCCTGTTCGGATTTCATCACGAATGTCATAAATATTTTTCAGACCGGCAGCTACAACGTCCATATGATTATTTGAATAAGTGCGACGCGGAAGGGCCAATCGTAAAAATTCAAGTTTCGGATATCGGTTGAAGTTGGTTTCGGGATCGCGGTCAGCCAATAAAGTACCAACCTCTACTCCCCTAACCCCTGCTTCCAGGTAAAGAATAACGGCCAGTGTCTGAGCAATATATTCTTCTTTGGGAACGTATGGTAAAAACTTCTTCGCATCCACAAAAACTGCATGACCTCCGATTGGTTGCTGAATTGGTATTCCGTAATCCATCAGCTTGTTGCCAAGGTATTGCACCTGTTTAATCCTCGTATCCAGGAAATCGTTGGTCGTCACTTCGTCAAGTCCGACAGCCAGTGCATTCATATCGCGACCAGCCATTCCTCCATAAGTTACAAAGCCTTCGTACATGATATTGAATGTCGAGGCTTTATCATACCAGTCGATATTTCTCATTGCCATAAAGCCCCCAATATTTACCGCACCATCTTTTTTACTGCTCATCGTCATAGCATCCGCATATGTAAACATCTCGCTCACAATTTCCTTGATTGTTTTACCCGAATACCCCTCCTCGCGCTGCTGAATAAACCATGCATTCTCTGCAAAACGGGCTGAATCAAAAATCACAGGAACACCGTATTTTAAAGCAAGTTGTTTTACCTCTCTAAGGTTTTTCATCGACACCGGCTGTCCACCTGAAGAATTGCAGGTAATCGTCATAATCAGCGCCGGAATATTTTTTTCAGGCTGCAATTTGAATACTTCCTCCAATTTGAGCAAATCGACATTGCCTTTAAACGGGAATTGACTGTCGGTATCAAAAGCTTCATCTATTGTGCAATCAATTGCCTTTGCTTTGCGGTATTCAATGTGACCTTTGGTGGTGTCGAAATGGGAATTGCCCGGAACAAGGTCCCCTTCTTTGAGCAAAACCGAAAACAAAACATTTTCTGCTGCCCTACCCTGATGTGTGGGAAGGAAGTGTTCAAAGCCAAAAATAGACTGTATTTTTTCTTTTAGATGATAGTACGAAGATGATCCGGCATAACTTTCATCACCAGTCATGATAGCCGCCCATTGACGGTCACTCATGGCTCCTGTGCCACTGTCTGTTAGCAGGTCAATGAAAACCTTGTCGCTGCTCAGGTTGAACAGGTTGTAATCGGCATCAGCAATCCACTGCACACGTTGTTCGCGGGTCGACCTGTAGATCGGCTCCACCATCTTTATTTTGTAGTTTTCTGCAAAAGGTAATTTCATGATATTTAATATTATAAGTGCATGTTTTTAGAGGCATCATTACATGCGTTTAAAAAATTGGACATCGATATTTTTGCTGAAAGATTTGAGATAATGAATGTCACGAAGTTTTCTAAAGAAGAGGGTTAGCAAACGACTGACTTTTGATTAAAAAATACCTTAACAGCTTGCGGGGATGATCAATGCAAATCCGTCCCTGTTTTTCAGATTCAGGAACAATCGGTTGCAAGGTGCTGCTATTAAATGGTATCTTATAATTACCTTCATAAATGAATGGTTTTGGTGTCCAAAGGTATAAAAAGGATTAATTGATTTCCATGACATCGATGAATAAGCGCCTATTGTTTCGAACTTAATTTTATAAGTGGCAATCCGATCATTGAAGGTTTCATACGTATATAATTTGTTTTTTAAGAGTCGTATGGAATTCGCATAAAGAAGATATTCATTCTGGAATATGATTATCAATCATGCTCATTTCATCTGTTTAGAATTTGTTTTTTAATTGCCAGATGGAACTCGCCTACGATAATCATACTTCAATGTGAGATATTTCTCATGGCTCGTTTCATTCTATTATACCTTCCGTTTATAACCTTATCTTTGACAAAATTTGAATGATGGGAAATCTTTACCTTATACCTACTACTCTTGGCGAATCGGAGACGGCTCGCGTAATTCCTTCTGATGTTGCAGCTATCGTTAAGGAAATCAAGTATTTTATTGTTGAAAATATCAGAACGGCACGTCGTTACCTGCGAAAACTGGATCCGCAGCTAAATATTGATGAGTTGGTATTTTTTGAGTTAAACCAACATACTGAGAGCCATTTAATGGAAGAATTCTTAAAACCTGTAATCGAAGGTTTTGACGTCGGAATTATCTCAGAAGCCGGTTGCCCTGGAGTTGCAGACCCCGGAGCAGAAGTCGTTAAACTGGCGCACCTCAAACATATCCGCGTAATTCCACTCGTCGGCCCATCCTCTATCCTGTTGTCATTAATGGCCTCCGGAATGAACGGTCAAAACTTCGCATTTATTGGTTATATTCCGGTTAAACCGATTGAAAGAGTGAAGGCAATCAGAGACATTGAGAAGAGGTCGGCTATGGAGAAACAAACTCAAATATTCATTGAAACGCCTTACCGTAACACGGCACTAATGAATGATCTGATCACGACTCTAAGCGATCAGACCCGGCTCTGTGTTGCCAGTGACATTACATTAGCGACGGAATACATTAAAACACAAACCATCGCTCAGTGGAAACACAGCATTCCTGATCTGAATAAACGTCCGACTATATTCTTAATACAGAAAGACTATTAGAAAAGAAGTTGGGAATGAGTGCAGTCGGGAATTTGGAATAGTGAAGGAGCCTGACATTTAATTCGTCAATAAGTTTACTTTAACGCGACAATATCCTTATATTTAATTATTTGTGCCTCCACAATAAAAATAACAAAATTGAAGGTTGCAACGAAGGAAATAATTTGAGGACTTAAGACAAAAATGCCTTGCAGCTTATTTATGACGGGAATTGTTCAGAAATGATTTGAGCAATTGGTACTCATATTCGAAATTCTGTGTAAAAACACCCTGACCTAACTGTCTTTCGATCTGCGAAGGGCTCCAGAATTTACCTTCCACTACCTCTTCGCTGTGCAAATGTATCTTTTGGTAATCGTATGAAATAAAATAGTACACTAATTCCGACTCAATCTCTGTGTCCCATTTGTAACTACCCAGTGATTTTGCAGCAAAATTTACAAGACCAATCTCTTCATATGCTTCACGACGTAGCGCGGTTTCCAGGTCTTCCCCAAATGAAATATGACCGCCAACAGCACTGTCCCACTTTCCCGGTTGAACCAATTTTCCCATGGGTCGCTTCTGTAGGTAGATATGACCATTGGGATTTAAAACATGCAGATGTACAACCGGATGCAAAATTTTCTCGCCACGATGACACAGCGAACGGGGTGCTTTGCCAATTATTTTCCCGGCTTCGTCAACTACCGGTAGCCACTCCTCGCTTTCAAAGTCTGGGAGAACAGGCTCCGGCTGATTCTTTCGGGCAGCCATCTTATTTTTAATAAATTCGAAGCCGAAATAGAGGAAAAAAAGGATATAAAATAAGCCTCCGCTAATAAATACCCAGGCCTCTTTGCTCATGTAAAAGGCTGAATAGAAAACAAGGATGGTATGAGCAACAACGATGTAAAATAAATTGCGAAGATTACGTTTGAACAGCGCTTCCTGGGCTTCGTTCATTTCCACACCTTTCATGTATTTCCGGGTCATCGTCCCGACAATATCAAAAGAGGAGAATACAGAAACACCTAATATTGCACAGAGGATTAATTCAATAAGCGCAGGCTTTAGCTTAAAAAAGATATCAGTATCTAGAAGGATTGAGACACCTGATAAGGCAACGAGTAACGCTGTATCCAGTAAAACAAAACGGTCGAGCCTTTTTTCTCGATACCATGTGAGACCCATTTCGCCAAGACCTATCAATAAAGCCACAACCAACCCAACTTTCATTCCCCACAATTCGTCTGCAATAATAAAAACGAAAAGAGGAATAAAACCGGGTAGTAATTTTTTAAGCAGCTCTGCCTGTTTCAAAGGGATTATTCGTTGATAGAATCAAAAACAGTAAATCAACGATTGACCGGGACCTTTGGCCGTATCTCAATAACAGGCCACACATCGGTTGACCGATAGACCTTAACGATCGTGATATAAAAAACCAAAGGAGAATAGGCAGGAATTGAAGATTGTGCCTGACTTGAATAAGCCAGTCTTGACGGAACAACTATTTTTGCTTCACTGCCATCTTTCATATATAACATTGCTTCATCCCATCCTTTGATAACAGTCCCTGCACCAACGGTGAATGAGAAAGGTTCAAACAATCCTGAAGCATCAAATTCATACCCGTCCTGTATACCGGTTGTATCATTTTTTTCAATCAGATAGCCCCTGTAATACACCTTTACCAAATCACCGGCTTTGATAGAATCGGCACCGGCAGCAGGTGCTTTTGTTTCGATAAAGTAGAGTCCCGAACTTTTTGGAGTTACAGTAGGATGATATTTAGCAATGTATTTACTCAACAATTCCGCTTCAAGATCACGTTCTGCCTGGGCAGTGGTCTTTTTACACGAAGATATCCCAATTGCCAGAGTGGCAACCAATAAGAAAAAACTGATTAATCTGATTCTCATACGTTACTGATTTAGCGCAAAATTAACCCAAATTTGTCCCCGGACAAGTTTATTGCCGGAAAAATGAATCTTTTATATTAACAATCTTCCTCTAACCGCTCTGAATACTGCGGTAATAATGACCGGAAAAGGGAAAGAGCTTCCGCCATGGGGAGTAGAGATTCACCTCCTGATGCATTACGGTGACCACCTCCATGAAAGTGTGCTCCGCAAAAGTCATTGGTGGCAAAGCTCCCTTTCGACCGGAATGATATTTTTATCTGGTTATTCTTTTCCATGAAAAATGCTGAGAAAACAATCCCCTTAATAGATAAAGGGTAATTCACGAATCCCTCGGTATCGCCCGAATGAAAATCGAATCGCTTAAGCTCCTCAGCTGATAACCAGATTAATGCTGTTTTAAATTCAGGATAAACCTCCATTTTTTCTGACAGACAAAAACCCAGTAACCGCATCCTCTTCTCGGAAAAATTATTGAAAAGTGCCTCATTAATTTTTTCCTTTTCTGCGCCTTTATCAATCAACTCGCTGACAATTTTATACATTGAAGGTCGGGAGGCATTGTGACTGAAAGAGCCCGTATCGGCAATTATCCCGGTCAGTAGTGCATTCGCACCTATTTTACTCAGGTGTTCCAACATTCCCAAAGCATCAACAAAATCGTAAACGAGTTCTGCTGTGGAACTGACATTGGTATCTGAGAACATATAATCCGCCTTGATTTCAGGTGTAGGATGATGATCGATCAAAACCACAGTCTTTGAGACTGACCGGATATGCGCCTCCAGTTTCCCCAACCGTTTAATATCATTAAAATCAAGATAAAAGAGCGCATCCGCCTGATCAATCAGTTTATTACAACGCTCAATGCCTTGCTCATAAACAAAAGGAACATCTTTTGCTCCAAGCCAACCCAGGTAATTTGGATAATCGTTGGGAACTATCACGCAAGAATCAAATCCTGCATTGATAAAAACGTCGTTTAACCCTAACGAAGAGCCAATTGCATCACCATCTGGATTGACGTGAGGGATAATCACAATCTTCTTTACCTCTTTTCTAAGCCATTCACCAACCTTATTACAGGTATTAACATCAAATCTTTCCAAACTACGCGTGTTTTAATCAAGATGCAAAGATATCATTATTGGTTGTATCGCTTTAGCTGAATTGCACATTTTATATTACACGGATTCATATTAATCTGATTTACAGATAAGTTCGATTAGTCCAATTCTACTTTATACGGAATCTCAAAATTCTTTGTACCCAACTAAGCTTCAGTCATATTTTAGTATATTTATCAGTCCAAATTATTCAAAGGAATCATTAACCAATAATATGCTATCCTATGTCTGGAAACATCACATTTACAATGATTAAGCCACGTGCTGTCCAAAACAACTTTATCGGTCCGATATTAAAAATCATCAATGAAAAAGGGTTTAGGATCAAGGCAATGAAAATGACCCGGTTCACGCGTGAACGTGCTGAAGCCTTTTATGAAATTCACAAAGGAAAATTTTTTTTCAATGATTTGATTGATTTTATGTCGTCGGGACCAATTGTGGCAGCTATCCTTGAGAAGGATAATGCTGTTGACGATTTTCGCGAATTAATTGGTAACACGAATCCGGAAAAGGCAGCTGAAGGGACAATAAGAAAACTATTTGCTGAAAATATGACTGCCAATGCCATTCATGGTGCTGACAGCGATGAAAATGCAATCCGGGAAGGGTCATTTTTCTTTTCCGAACTGGAGCAGTTTTAGTAAATGACAACTGGCAGCTCGTTGCCGGCTTTCTGGTGTTTAAACCAATTGCCGGCAGCAAGCTGCCAGTGTCAGATTATTTGACAATCAACTACTTTCTGAAAAGCAGGCAAACCGGCTTTAACGCCTTAACCTGATCAGTATACTGAAGTTTCCCTGTTTTTGCATCCCTGCGAAAAGCAACAATATCCTGGGTATTTTGATTTGCAACCAACAAATAGTCCTCTTCGGGCGATAATGTGAAGTTGCGTGGACCTTCACCCCGGGTAGGTTCCTGTCCTATCTGAACAAGTCTGCCGTTTTTAGAGTCAACAGAAAAAATTGCAATTGAGTTAAATCCACGGTTTGAAGCATACAAAAAGCGCCCGTCTTTTGAAATATGTATATCGGCGCATGTGTTTGGTTTGTCATAACCTGCCGGAAGGGCAGAAACTGTTTCAAGTGTAGTAAAGCTTCCATCTTTATTTAAAACCACAACAGAAACCGAGCAGGCCAGTTCGTTGACCACATAAACCAGCTTCATTGTTGGATGGAAAGCCAGGTGACGGGGTCCAAATCCCGGGCCCATTTTGATTGCCGGAACTGGAGCTTTTGCCAGTTTATTATCTTTACGATCAAGCTGATAAACGGATACCTCATCAATTCCAAGGTCCGGAACAAAAATCCTGCTGCTGCCTGGCTCAAAGAATGCACTGTGAACGTGGGGTTCTGCCTGCCTTGCTTTATTTGGTCCGCTGCCATAATGTTGCTGAACATCTAAAGCTTCGCTAAGTTTTCCTGCAGCATCAAGCCGGAAGAGTGCAACATTGCCACCTGTATAATTGGCAGCTAACACGTACCCATCTTGATTGACGGATACATAACAGGGATGTGCGCCTCCGCTGGTTACTTTGCACAATGTGTTCAGTTTGAGATCATCTTTTTGTACGCCAAATGATTCGACATAGCCCATACTGCCACCCTTTTCATCTTTAACTTCATGTACGGCAAGCAAATATTTTCCATCTGACGTGAGTGCCAGAAAAGAGGGGTTATTTGATTTTGCCGCTAAACCATTGTCCTTAAGTTTTCCGGTTAACGGATCAAGGCTGAAATTGTAAATGCCTTCGCTGCCGCCCTCGGTATAAGTTCCGACAAAAAAATGCTGCTGCTTCTTCCCTTCTGCTGGAGCAGCCCATAACCAATTACTAATCAACAATAAGCTAATAAATAGTAATCCAATCTTTTTCATTTTCGTTTCAGTATATTATCCATATTTCAGCCCACTTCGCCTCAGGTGAATTGCGGCCACCCGGTCCGCACCGGCGCGCGCCTGATCTGCGCGACG
>JANYLE010000367.1 GCA_025363795.1 Mariniphaga sp.
ACCATGAAAAAATTAGTTTTATTAGTAGCATTCGCGCTAATTTCAAGCTTTGCATTTTGTCAAAATTATTCTTCACAAGGAAGAACACAGCTTAACTTAGGAGTTGGATTATCAGAATGGGGCGTTCCGTTATACATTGGATTAGACCACTATGTTCATCCTGACATCACCTTGGGTGGCGAGTTATCGTTCCGTTCATGGAGGGAAGATTACAACAATTACTATTATGACCATAACATTACAGGGATTTCCGGTAATGCAAACTACCATTTTAATAGTGCATTGAATATTCCGAGAAACTGGGATTTTTATGCAGGACTTAATCTTGGATTCTATGTATGGTCATCTCCTGACAATTACCCAGGAAATCATAGTTCAGGTTTGGGTTTAGGTGGCCAAATTGGGGGTAGATATTTTATCTCTAACAGGCTTGGTTTAAACCTTGAATTTGGAGGTGGTAATGCCTTCAATGGTGGGAAATTCGGAATCACAATTAAGATATAAAATATTCTATTGCAATATAAACATTGGAATTAAAGTTGTTGCTCAAGTGTTCTGCTCCGCATAAGTCCAGCGTCAGCGAATAGGAGAGTAACGCTTTAATCCCCAACGTTTAATACAACAAATTAGTTCTGCTATCAGTTGGTCCAATACAACTTAAAATACAGAACAACAACAACAAGGCAATTGGTGAAATAATCAATAACGAAGAAAATTAGAATTGAATTTTCTATTTCGCAGCTTGTTGAATTTATTATAATCCAGTGTCATAATTGTTTTTTTATTCTGCAATTTGCACGACGTTTATTATCAATCCAATAGGCGTTTTATGATTATATTCATTCCATTTATAAAGTTTTAAAAAATCAAATCATGAAAGCAACAGGTCTTACCCTTCTTCTTCTTGGCATAGCATTAACCATTTTTACTTCAATCAGGTTTTTCACCAAAGAGAAAGTAGTTGATTTAGGAGTAATTGAAATTACCAGGGATAAGCCCAACGACTTCAGTTGGTCTCCTGTAATGGGTATTGTGGTGATGGGAATTGGTGGAGTCATTTTATGGCAGGCATCCAAAAAACAATAAGCCTAATAGTCCCCGATTAATTGAATCCTTAAAATAAAGAAATATGAATGTCAAAAGAATTTTTGGTGCATTATTGACGCTTCTGGGAATTGGGAGTCTTATTTATGCAGCTGTAGTGTTCGCAAACACTTCGGGTGCCACCCGTGATATCAAATCATTGATAATTTTCGGAGTACTCGGTTTGCTATTTTTCATTTCGGGTATTGGTCTTGTCCGGACGACGAAAGACGAGTCGTAATGAATAAATCAACTAACTGATATCCAAAATTATAGAATACATATATTCCAGGAATTATTACTTTAACCTGATAATAATTCAAAAAACAAGCACAATTTTTATTAAACCGGACATCATCGGCTCTTTCCGAAAAATCATTGACTAATAGCACATTAAGCTTTTCAATCAATGATAGGGGCTGAAGATCATTCCAATCTGTATATTCTTTTTGGGCATAACAAAATCCTTATTCAATTTTAGGATAACCAATCAGGTAAGCAATGCCCATTCCGTATTTGTTTCTTACCTTCCCTGAAATCCAGGTATAGTTTCCACAATGAAGGTCATCAGTCATCTGTAATAATTCCTCAGGTGTGTATAGTCTCATTACAGAGATAATACCATCCCATATCGTACAAAAAAGGATGACCGGAAAAACGTAAGTAAAAAGCAGCCTCGAAATGCTGAATGGTCTGAAGAACGGGGTGCAAAGCAGCAGCATTATTGGGTGCATAACAGTGATCAACAAAATCATCCATAAATTTCGGTCACCACCGTCGAAAATTCCTATTCCCTCCCTTGCATCAACAGCATTCTTCAAAACTTCTTTCCCCTTTTCCTGGTCAAAATGATGAAAGCCGGAAAACAGCGTTCGAAAGCCTTTCAAATCAAAAGGCACATTGCCAGCGTCAACGGGTGAACTTATAAATGAAATCCCTCCACTCGTTTTTTTGTGTAAATACTTGTATTTTATTTCACTGGGGAACAAATCGGTTAAAGTTATTTTAATACCTGTATTATAAGTGTCCTTCAAATTTTCATAAATTGACTCCATCGCCCCTCCCCCTCCGGAGCATAAATCAACCAGGTGATTTGTCTTAGTCTGTATAAGAGCCTCTTTCAATAATGGCAAAGCTGGTTGGTAAAGATCAAAGAAGTGAAACAGGAACCGGAGGTAATCGGTCATGCTATCCCTTATAATCTCAGGAAACCAGGATTGATCTTCAAATTCAAATCCGCGAATTTTCATTTCAGAAATAATTGAAGGTTGCAGATGATGAAATTAGTTTCATCGGAATCCAAATTTAATTATTTTAAATGACATGGAATTCTAACGGTCAAAGGTCGTACCCAGACTTACTGAATTTGAAAATTACTACTTTCAAATCAAGATCTTTTCAATAAAAAATTCGCATATTCCTACTTATTCTGGTATAACTTATGCCATCTGAACAATTGAAATATTCATCATCAATGCACGTAAATCGTTTCTATTCCATCATTCTAAACAGACAAACCTACTTCAAATTGATGGAATGCGAGGATTCTAATTCCCAGATGATTGAATCCAATAGGACAGTTCCGATTCTGCATGCTTATATTTCGTTATCAATCAGTCAAAATGCACCTTCCTGGTATAAATCAACGTCACAAAAATGACGCTAATCTTTGCTTTATCAAATGTGTGATTCATGTAACTTATAACCGGAAATATGTAACAAAAAACACACCTCTGCACCTAACTTTATACTTTCAATTATATTAACAATTTTAAAAATTAAGAAGATGAAAAAGAATCTTTTTTTCGTATTATTTATGGTCTTCGCTTTAAGCGCACCAATGGCATTTGGATCTGATTCAAAATCTGCAGCTGATAAATTGGCTACTACTGAGAAAACAGAGAATAAATTATCTGCTGAAGAGCTAACCCGGTTAACCAATCGTGTTGAAGAAATTCGCGCTATGGATAAATCGGAAATGACCAGCATGGAAAAACGTGAACTGAGGAAAGAACTGAGGGCAACCAAAGAAAACGTGCGTAGAGACGGTGGTTACGTTTACATCGGTGGTGGTACTCTTATTCTTATTATTATTTTGGTTATCCTTTTGGTCTGATCAGGAGATATTACAATAAAAACCCTGAGAAAGCATCATTGAATTGCATCGACCAAATGTTTTATCGTATTTAAGTCGGGACTTGATTTTTCTATACCCTTCATTGCAATTAATAAATTAATTCTCAGAGTTATTCAACAAATAGAGTTCTGTATTTTTGCAGAACTCTATTATTGAATTATTTTGTAACGCTTCTGATAAAACGGATCAGGTGTATAATCTTTGTTCTCTACCCTAACCTTTGGTTATTCTGGTCAAAGAACAGATCTAAAAATCTAAAAGAAAACAATTTAACGTTTGAGCAATGAAAAATATTAACAAAATATTTGCAATTCTATTTGTTTTGTTTGTCAGCCTCTGTCTGAATCAAAAGACAGCATCAGCACAACAGGAAAATGTCAATTTTCAGGTTTTTTACGATCAGTTATCTCCTTATGGTCAATGGGTCGAAAATCCGGATTATGGTTATATATGGTATCCTGATGTTGATGAGAATTTTTCACCCTACGCTACATCAGGTAACTGGGTAATGACAGATTATGGTTGGACCTGGGTATCTGATTATTCCTGGGGTTGGGCTCCATTTCACTATGGCCGTTGGGATTACGATAATTCATATGGTTGGTTTTGGGTTCCAGATAATCAATGGGGTCCTTCCTGGGTAACCTGGAGAAGAGCCAGTGGCTATTATGGCTGGACACCAATGCGTCCAGGTATCAGCGTCAGCCTGAGTTTTAACAGTGGATACAGAGATGCAGACCATTGGAATTTCGTACGCGACAGGGATTTCGGCGGCTCAGACATGGGTCAGCATTACATCAACAGAGGAGAGTACAATGTATTTCTCAGAAACTCAACGGTCATCAACAATACTTATATCGACAGAAGTCGCAACACAACTTATATTGCCGGACCTCCGAGGGATAATGTTCAGAGATTTACAGGCAGAAGAATTAACAATGTTACCATCAGGGATAACGACAGACCAGGATCTTCGCTGAAGAATAATCAGTTACAAATATACAGGCCGCAGATAAACCGGAATAATGACAGGAGTCAGAATCGCGCGGCTCCATCGAGAATAACGAATGCGAGAGATGTCAGACCTACAAATGAACGGGGCACTCCTCAACGCAATGGTGCGATTCCAACTGGAAATAACAGAAAACCGGATCAGCAGAGCCAACCACAACAACGGCAGGCTCAACCTTTTCAACGAAATGAGCAACAGAAAGGTCAACCTCAACAGCGGCAACAGCAGAGTCAACCACAACAACGGGAAGCTCAACCTGCTCAACGAAATGAGCAACAAAGACAACAACAGTTGAATGCCCAAAAACAGCAGCAACAGAATTCCCAACAACAAAGGCAGCAACAAGGACAGCAACAGCAGAGAGCTCAACAACAAGAGCAACAAAGACAACAGCAACAGAATGCCCAACAACAAAGGCAGCAACAAGGACAACAGCAACAGAGAGCTCAACAACAAGAGCAACAAAGACAACAGCAACAGAATGCCCAACAACAAAGGCAGCAACAGGGACAACAGCAGCAGAGAGCTCAACAACAAGAGCAGCAGAGACAACAGCAGCAGAATGCCCAACAACAAAGGCAGCAACAAGGACAGCAACAGCAGCAAAGAGCTCAACAACAACAACAACAACAACAACAGAGGGCCCAACAACAAAAGGCAGCTGAATCTCAAAATGATAAAAAAGCAGAAAGACCGGCAAAATCTAATGAGTCAGGTCAACCTGATGAGCAACGAAAAAGATAAAAAGAAATTTAAACCTTTAGAAACAAATAGCATGCATACCCTTGAGTGGGTTTGTATGCTATTTTTACAAATTGCTACCG
>JANYLE010000387.1 GCA_025363795.1 Mariniphaga sp.
CCCAGCTACTCGGTGCTATGTTTGGGGCTCTTCTCGTTTGGTTAGCTTACAAGAAGCATTTTGATGTGACGGAAGATGGTGATGCTAAACTTGCAATTTTCTGCACCTCTCCCAATATCCGGAGTTACTGGTACAATGTAATGACAGAAGCAATCGGCACATTCGTGCTCTCGCTTGCAGTACTTTATATGGCAGCACCAGAAGTTGGACTCGGCTCGATCAATGCTTTGCCAGTTGCCTTTGTTGTGCTTGGTCTTGGTCTTTCGCTGGGTGGTCCCACAGGTTATGCCATTAATCCTGCCCGTGATCTTGGTCCACGCCTGATGCATTTTCTTCTTCCTATTCCGCGTAAACGCAGCAGTGACTGGCAATACAGCTGGGTTCCTGTTCTTGGACCTATGTTGGGAGCTGCTTTGGCTTCAGCGCTATTTGTAATGTTTGCCGGATAATCTAAGACAAGTCTGTCTGTAATTTCTGATTTTTATCGGCTATTAAGATCAGTGTTGGTGCCGTAATATCCTCGCGTGAAGACAATAATGAAAGAAGACTTTGCAATGTTAATCATTGTAAGGTGTGGATATTTAATGGTATAAATCAATACGGAATGATTTTATCCTAATGGTTGAGAATTCATGAATAACGATAAACTGATCTTCTTCGTCCTGCTTATCATTCTTAATATCCTCATAAAAATCAGGATTGGAAATATAAAAGCTTATTTTTGAAGCTGAAAGTTTTAAGAAAGGACAATAGATACCTGTCAAAATAGAAGATTTTATATTTGTAAAACATTAATGATTAGATTTTAGTGATGAATATAACAGAATTAAATCAGCGATTTGCCACTTCCGGACAAATTGAATTTAAAGTCGGGAATGGTGGTTTGCCAGTGGTACAAATAACAAATAAATATGCGCGGGCCATTGTATCGCTGTATGGTGCGCAGGTTTTAAGTTACCGTCCGGAAGGACAAAAAGAGGTTTTATGGATGAGCGAAAGCAGTTCTTTCGAAGCGGGTAAAGCCATTCGCGGTGGCATCCCTGTATGTTTTCCGTGGTTTGGGCCTCATGTTTCGGATAACCAAAAACCCATGCATGGCTTTGCCCGTTTGATGATATGGGATGTGCTTGAGGCCTCCGTTTCGGCGACAGGTGAATCAAAACTCAGGCTGGGGCTTGTAAATAACGACTATACACATTCAATCTGGCCTAATGCTTTTCGGGCTGAAATGGCAATTACTATTGGTGCACAACTCCGTGTTTCTTTAACCTATACCAATACCGGAAATGAATCCTTTGTTTGCTCGGATGCTTTGCACAGTTATTTGAAGGTCAGCGATATTTCGAATATAAATCTTGCCGGACTTACCGGATGTGATTATTA
Source organism: Mariniphaga sp. (assembly GCA_025363795.1). Lineage (GTDB taxonomy): Bacteria > Bacteroidota > Bacteroidia > Bacteroidales > Prolixibacteraceae > JAAFHB01. The sequence continues at coordinate 1,384 of JANYLE010000387.1, forward strand.
CCAGGGTTTTAGTGATTTGTTATTGAAACAGGAAGAACCTGTTTGGGTGATCCGAAATGAGGAAAACAGGCGGTATATCAAGCATACTGCTGATTGCATTATTACTGATGCCGGTTGGAACCGGAAAATAAATATTGCCAAAAGGGGAAGCAAGGGAACTGTAGTTTGGAACCCTGGTAGCGAAACCGCATCGAAAATGAGCGATATCCATGCGGATGGATACCTCACCTTCGTATGCGTGGAAGCTGCAAATATTTATAAGGATGTTGTGACACTTGCCCCAAAGGAAAGCTTTAGTATTACTACTATTATAGGTCTGGAATAGTCATTACCTTCCCCCTGTTTTCTAAAACTGGCAGTAATAATAAATGATTAGCGAGCTGTTGATTTGTATGAGACGGGACGTGAATTTAAGCTCTCTTTCTGTCTGTTTTATTTTCGTGGATATATAATTTAAAAGGATATGTACCAAACAGAGAACCTTCATTTATCAGCCGACATGAGAATTTCGGATGTTATCCTAAACAACCCTTATTTAATCCTTCTGCTGGAGCATTTTGGTGTGGATGTCCCATTACAGGAAAAAACTGTAACAGATGTCTGTCTCGAAAATAAAATCAACACAGAGCTTTTCCTGACATTTGCGAACCTCTATAACGGTGTTCAATATGATTTTAAAGACACTTTTTCATATAATGAGGTATTGACTGTGATTAATTATCTGAGAAACAGCCATCGTTATTATTCCGAAGAGATTTATCCGAATATTCTCAGCATAATTCAGCAAATGAATAGTGCCGATAATCGGAAAGAAATGGTATTGGTTGAAAGGTTTTTCAATGAATATTTCAGTGAAGTTACCGAGCATCTTAACTATGAGAATAACACTGTTTTTCCCTATATTACAGGGCTGTATGAACGGATTATCAACCAAAATCAGACAGATGGCGGAAAAAAATATTCAGTATCAGAGTATAAGGATCACCACAATGATATAGAGGAGAAATTGAATGATTTAAAAAGCCTGCTCATTAAATACCTGCCGCTGAAGAATGACCAACCTATACGCCGGAAATTACTGTTTAGCCTTTTTGAACTTGAATACGATTTAAATATCCATTCCCAGATTGAGGAGCTGATATTGATTCCGTTAGTTGCGAAAATGGAGTTGCATTTAAAAGGAGCAAAGTGAAACGGGATATCCATATTATTATTGCCGAACCGGCAGCCATGATCTTTGAGGGGCTGGCCGCGATATTTCTTAAATCCGGTTTGAAACCCCTCGTTTCAAAAGCTGATACCCTCGATGAGATTCAGCAATTGCATCTGAAAAGATCGGGCGACATTGTTGTGATTAGTCCAGGTTTAATCCAGAATAACGTAAAATCATACCAAACACTCAAAAACCAGTTTGAAAATACCCATTGGATTGGTGTGGTTTATGCCTATAATGATCCGAATTTACTCGCATTATTTGATGCTGTAATTACAATCTCAGATACTTCCGAAGAGATTGTGGCCGTTATAAGTAAAATGCTGAATACCCTTAATCCCAAAGAACCGGATGTCCTCAGCGACAGGGAAATTGAAGTGTTAAAACTGTTGGCTTCTGGTCTTGCCAATAAGGAGATCGCAGATAAATTAAATATCAGCATCAATACGGTAATTACGCACCGGAAAAACATTTCCCAAAAGACAGGGATTAAATCCGTTTCGGGTCTGACTATTTATGCGGTTGTGAAAAAACTGGTTACACTCGAGAACCTTTCGGAATAATTAATTGAATTCACTCATTACTTCTAAGTATTATTAGGAAAAAAATCACAACTATTGGTGATTGATGCACCTTTCTCTTCGTCCTACCTTTGCGCGGTATTAATTTAAAACATCGAAAAGGTATCATGAAGAAATTATTGATTTTACTCATTCTTATTAATTTTGGCAACCTTTATGCGCAGGACAGGTTGTTTACTTACACCTACCAAAGTACTGTCTTAAACAAATCTCAAAAGGAAATTGAGATATGGACAACCTTACAAACCGGCAGGAATAATTTCTACAGAGGTTTAGGGCATCGGATGGAATTTGAAGTCGGACTTGGCGGAAACCTCCAGACTTCTTTTTACCTGAATTACGATTATTCAAAAGGTATTGTCGGGAATAATGGTATTCAGTCAATAGAAAATAACACCAGTTACAGCTTCTCGAATGAATGGAAATATAAACTTACCGATCCGGTTGCCAATGCTTTCGGTTCTGCGTTGTACTTTGAATACACGTTAAGTCCTGAAGAAACGGAATTGGAAGCTAAGTTAATCTTTGACAAGCAAATTGGACGAACAGTCCATGCCTTTAACATTGTTGGAGAGTTAGCCTTTGAAAAAGAATTTGTCCCCGTTGGAGATAAGATCCAGGTTGAAACCGGAAAAGAAAAAGTATTCGAACTCAACTATGCTTTTGCTTATAAAGTGAAGGATGATTTGTCCCTGGGATTTGAGGTATTCAACGAGAATCAATTTTCCAAAACAAATGAATGGGAAAATTCGGTTCTTTCAGCAGGGCCTTCCTTGTCATACAATATGAATGGTTATTGGCTTAACCTAACCTTCATGCCTCAAATTACCAATCTCAAAGGTTCCGGTCTGGAATTAAGCAGTCATGAGAAGTTGCAGTCACGTTTAATCTTTTCATATGTATTCTAAAATAAGAATAGCAGGAATCGTATTGATTGTTTCAGTATTGATTTATCGTTGCAGCGCGGCACTAATCGTACCAACAGCAGTTGATGCGCAAAAAACAGGCACGCCACTCAGTACCCTCGTGCAAGGAAGAGAAATGTATATCGGTCATTGCGGATCATGCCATTATTTGTACCTTCCCGAGAAACTCACCGCTTCCGAATGGAACAGGGAGGTCAATTTAATGCAAAGGAAAGCAAAGATTAATGATGATCAAAAGGAGGTTATTTTAAAGTATTTAACAGCCAAAAGCAGAAATTGAAATTCCTGACAGGTTTATTCTTAATCAATTTGCCATTAACATGCTTGCTAAAAGAGACAGACTGATCCGAAGACTTTTAGTCCCTGGATCAGTCTGGCCTCCAAAAAAACTGATGCCGATTTTCTCAAATCTGGAATAAAGAAAACCGGATGATAGGAAAATATAATTTAAGCGAAAGCCTTGACTTTTGCGGGTTCATCTTCAAACTGGTAAAGGACAGTTGATAAATAGCGTTCGCCTGTATCGGGCAAAATAACCACAATCTTTTTCCCTTTATTCTCAGGACGTTTGGCCACAACAAGTGCTGCATATATAGCCGCTCCTGATGAGATACCAACTAATAACCCTTCTGTTCGCGCCAACTGACGACTTGTGTCAAATGACTGATCATTGGTAACCGTAATTACCTCATCGATTACCGAACGATTTAAAACATCGGGTATAAATCCGGCACCGATACCTTGGATCTTATGCGGCCCCGGGTTTCCACCTGATAATATCGGCGAATCTGTTGGTTCAACTGCAATAATCTGTATATCCGGTTTACGAGCCTTCAAAACTTCACCAACTCCTGTAATTGTTCCTCCCGTTCCGATCCCGGCAATGAAAATATCAACGTCGCCATCTGTGTCTTTCCAGATCTCTTCTGCCGTAGTTTTTCTATGAATCTCCGGATTTGCAAGATTTTTAAACTGCTGCGGTAAAAACGAGTTCGGAGTTGCGGCTGCAAGTTCAGTTGCCCTTTTGATGGCTCCTTTCATCCCTTCACTTCCTGGTGTTAAAACCAATTCGGCTCCCAACGCTTTGAGGAGGTTTCTCCGTTCGATACTAAACGTTTCGGGTAACGCAATAATCAACCGATATCCTTTAGCTGCAGCTACAAATGCCAGGGCAATCCCTGTGTTCCCACTGGTTGGTTCAATAATGACTGAATCTTTGTTCAGCAATCCCTGTTTCTCCGCGGCTTCAATCATCGCAAAACCTATCCGATCTTTTACACTCCCGGCAGGATTGAAATATTCGAGTTTGGCGATAATTGTGGCATCCAAATGGTTCTTCTTATTGTAATTGGAAAGCTCAAGTAGCGGCGTGTTTCCAATTAAATCGGTCAGACTCTTTGCAATTTTTGTCATAGCATTCTGTTTATATTTTATAGTTCAAAGGTGGGGTATCATGAATATCGGCGCAATCCCCATTAACCTGTATATTTTTATACCTAATTCATGGTAGTATAACGGAGAACCTTTTTTCTGCAGTCAGGATTGTTCTATTTATTGCAAACAAATTGGTCTAAACTATGGCAAAAAAAGTTCATAATTTATTTACATTCATTTTTTGTAAATGTCATTTTGATTTCTAAAGAGCAGAAAAATCACAAATTTTCAGATAGTTTTAGACTGTAAGTTAATTCTACACTATTTTTTTACTGTTGCCACTATATATCATATATACAGTTGTTTGTGTTTTGTACATAATCCTGTAATTTAGGTGTATTACTTAACATTTGTTAGTAAAGGTGCCACACGCTTTAGAATATTGGGTGCTACAAATATTTAACTTGCTTTTTTTTAAAAAAAGAGAGTTTTATCTGGTTTTATTTGAACTTACTTTTATAATATTGTGGTGTTTTTCGAAATTATAAAGATTTCGTTCAAAAGTACAAATAGTGCGGAGTGAGCAACGAAGTCTGATAACTATATTGTAACATAAATAATTATTGCAGATGCGTAAGTTTTTGATTAAAGTCAGTGGCGATCAGTATGAAGTTGAGGTAGAAGAGATGAGAAACGGACAGGAAGTAGCGGTGGCTCCCAGGGTTATAGCTCCAACGGGAGGTAAAATGGCAGCAACCACACCTTGTCCCGAAGTGCATAAAGGTGGATGTCGGATCGATTCCCCCATGCCCGGAAGCATCCTGAAATTAAAAGTAAAAGTTGGGGATGAAGTGAAAAAAGGACAGGGTGTTTTTACCCTCGAAGCCATGAAAATGGAGAACGAAATTACTTCTCCTGTCAACGGTAAGATCGCTCAGGTACTAGCGGCTGTTGGCGATGCCGTTGCGGTTGGACAAACGATTATTATTATTGACTAACGTTAAAGCACAAAGCTCAATCATAATGGCAAAAGTCGGAATTACAGAAACAGTCTTGCGTGATGCGCATCAATCGCTGATTGCAACACGCATGAAATTGGATGATATGCTGCCGATTATCGAGAAGCTCGATGACATTGGCTACCATTCACTTGAAGCCTGGGGAGGTGCAACCTTTGATGCCTGCCTTCGTTTCCTTGACGAAGATCCATGGGAACGACTTCGCAAGATTAAGAAAATAGCAAAGAAGACACCGTTGCAAATGTTGTTAAGAGGTCAGAACCTTTTGGGATACAAACATTATGCTGACGATGTCGTTGAATATTTCATTCAGAAAGCTGTCGCAAACGGCATGGATATCATGCGCATCTTCGATGCCTTAAACGATCCGCGCAATGTTGAAACAGCAATTAAGGCTTGTAAGAAAGAAGGCGGACATGCCCAGGCAACAGTTTGCTATACGACAAGCCCGGTTCACACGCTTGAACTCTTTGTTGCCGATGCGAAAAGGCTCGAATCGATGGGCGCTGACTCGCTTTGCATCAAAGATATGGCAGGATTGCTTGTTCCATACGCCGCTTACGACCTCGTAAAGGCAATTCGTGCAAATATTAAGATCCCGATTGCAATACATACTCATTATACCAGTGGTGTGGCTTCGATGACCCTTTTGAAGGCCATTGAAGCGGGAGCTGATTTTGTCGATTGCGCTATCTCTCCAATGTCAATGGGGACATCGCAACCACCTACAGAATCTTTGGTTGCTTCTTTGAAAGGAACACCATACGATACAGGTCTTGATCTGAGTAAACTGAGCGAAATTGCCGACTATTTCAGACCTATTCGCGAAAACTATATTAAAAGTGGTCTTCTCGATCAGAAGATGTTGGGCGTTGACGTTAATGCTTTGATTTACCAGGTACCGGGAGGCATGCTTTCGAACCTTGTATCTCAGTTGAAGCTGTCAAATGCAGGCGACAAGTACGAAGAGGTTTTAAAAGAGGTACCTCGTGTCCGCAAAGATTTCGGATATCCTCCGTTGGTAACCCCAACCAGCCAGATTGTCGGAACACAGGCTGTATTGAATGTCCTGATGGGCGAACGGTACAAAATGGTTCCCAAAGAATCGAAGGCAGTTGTAAAAGGGGAGTATGGTAAAACTCCGGGTGTGATTACTGAAGAGATCTATAAAAAGATTTTAGGTGATGAAAAGCCAATTACCTGTCGTCCGGCCGACTTAATTGCTCCGGAACTCGAGGCAGCTAAAGAAGCCGTGAAGGAATACGCGATACAGCCCGAAGATGCTTTGTCATATGCGATGCTTCCTCCTGTAGCCGAGAAGTTTTTCAAAGCACGCAAAGCAGGATTTCCAAAACCTGAGGTCGTTGCAGCTCCGGTTGCGAAACCGGAAGCACCTGCAAATGGCGGTGTTGACAAAAAGGTTGTTGCAGTAATTGCATCAGCGATTGCCGCTATTGGCGAAGAGGAGGGCAAACAATTTGTTATCCAGAATATCAGGCAAAACAGCCCATGGGCAATGTCTGCACGGTACCGTTATTAACAACGACGAACCATCCGAACCAAAAAGAGGCTGTATCATTATTTGATCAGCCTCTTTTTAGTTGAAGCGCTTTTGTATTGTTCATCAATTAAAAAGGGATTATATTTACCTTTAATAATTAAGCATCCTTCCTTATTACGGTTGGTGATTTCTTAAAACAAGGAATAGCTGTGATTCTTTGCTTCGCGAACACGAATAAAGAGAATAGGCGCATTCCTTCATGTAATTTAAAAACAAATTATTGTCTGATGAAAATCCGCACCATACTTCCCTCTGATAATGCTGAACTGGCCAAAATCATTCGTAATACATTGGTCGAATTTGGTGCGAATCATCCGGGGACAGTCTATTTTGACTCCTCTACCGATACATTATCAGAAATATTCCAGGAATCACGATCGGTTTATTTTGTTGCAGAAGATGATCATGGAAAAATCGTTGGCGGTGGCGGGATTTTTCCGACAGAAGGATTGCCTTCCGATACGTGCGAACTTGTAAAGATGTATTTATTGCCAGAAGCCAGGGGAACCGGACTGGGAAGGGTAATCATCGAAAAATGCCTGGAATCAGCCCGTGGTTTTGGTTTCAGTAAAGTTTACCTGGAGACTATGCCCGAACTGAAACTTGCATTAAAAGTTTATGAAAAGTTCGGTTTTACCTATTTATCTTCCCCATTGGGTTGCAGCGGCCATGTCGGATGCCATCTTCACATGATAAAAACAATCGTTTGACCGTCCATGTCGTTATTCTCAATGCCATTTATTGAATCAGGGTCTAACATCCATGAATTCAGTCAACAAGTCATCCCAAAACAGGCACTCTTTATTTAAATTTTGAAGCGACTTTGTCAGATATGGAGCTTCCCGTGTCAGTAGGGGAGCTGCCTTTGTCATATATGTAGCTCCATATTTCAATAGGGGAGCTGTTTTTCTCAGATATGGAGCTCCCTGTGTCAGTAGGGGAGCTGCCTTTGTCATATATGCAGCTCCATATGTCAATGGGGGAGCTGTTTTTGTCAGTAGAGGAGCTTCCCGGGTCAATAGGGGAGCTGTTTTTGTCAGTAGAGGAGCTTCCCGGGTCAATAGGGGAGCTGTTTTTGTCAGTAGGGGAGCTTCCCGCCTCACTAGGGGAGCTGTCTTTTTCAAATAAGCAGAAGCACTTCAGGAGAAGTAACGGACTAAATGTAATATTCAATGTTATCGATCCATCCGGCTTTGATCGCATGGATGATGAGTTCGGAAGCATTGGATACTTCAACTTTCCGGAAGATATTTTTTCGGTGAGTATTGACAGTATGGTAACTGATATTTCTTTTTGCCGCAATCTCCTTCGTTGTTAGTCCATTGGCAATCAGTTTGACAATCTCAATCTCGGAAGAAGTCAGGTGCTTCTGATCTTCAGCATTAAATTTGTTTTCGTTGTGATCAAGAAACAGATCGATAATCTCCTCCGAATAATACTTTTTGCATTTCAGGGTCGATTCGATCGCGGAAAAAAGCTCCTCTTGATCAATGTTTTTATAAATCATTCCCTTGATTCCCAATTTGGAAAGACCCGAGAACTCCGCTTTGCTCAAAGAATTGGTCAATATAAGCACCAATAGCTGCGGGTATTTTTCCCTGATGATACGGAGGTCTTCAATGCCATCATAATCAATCGTTGCCGTATCGGTAATCAACAATCCGGTGGGTATCGTTTCAAGTATTTTAAACAGATCCTCACGTGTTTGGGCAACTCCTGCAAGAAAATACCTTTCATCTTCCTTAATCAGTGATTTAAGTGTTTCGACAACCAGAAATTGGGAATCGGCAATTACCACATTTTGAATCTCACTACTACTCATACGAACCTATTTTAATGGATAACTGTGATCCTTAATTAGCTGAAGACTTGTTGCTGCACCTGCAATCCCGAAATTAAATCACGATGACAAATATGGGTCAAAATTTTGACTATTTAATTGCCAAAGTCGCTTAATTACGGAATTGCACGTTACAACTTTAAATATATCAGGTTACTATGAACTATATTTTCCCAAATGCCTGCTCTAAATCACTAATCAGATCAGCCTTATCTTCTACACCGATGGAAACCCTGATTAAAGAATCCTTTATTCCGGCCGCTTCACGCTCTTTTTGTGTAATGGAGGAGTGTGTCATTAGTGCCGGATGCTCGATGAGGGATTCCACTCCGCCAAGACTTTCAGCGAGTGCAAACAATTCGAGGCTTTCGAGAAAAGTAACAGCCTCTTTTTCGCCGCCTTTAATTTCAAAGGAGATCATTCCGCCAAAACCTTTGGCTTGTTTGATGTTCAATGGATATTGCGGATGGCTTTTCAGACCGGGATAGTACACCTTATCAACTTTGGGATGCTTTTCGAGGTATTCAGCAATTGCCAATGCATTGGATTGATGTTTGTCCATCCTGAGCGACAACGTTTTTAATCCGCGCAGTACCAGGTAACAATCAAATGGAGAAGGAACTACCCCAAGTGCATTCTGATTGAATTTAAGTTTTTCGTGAAGCTGGTCATCATTAAGCATAATCGCCCCACCAATTACATCGCTGTGGCCTGCTATGTATTTTGTAATGCTATGGACGACAATATCGGCGCCCAGAACAGCCGGATTTTGGAAATAGGGGGAAAGAAAGGTGTTGTCAACAATCACCAATATGTTATGACGGTGGGCAATTTCAGATATGGCTGCAATATCGCAAACCTTCAACAATGGATTAGTTGGTGTTTCGAGCCAGATAAACTTTGTGTTAGGCTGAATAGCCGCTTCTACCAACGAAGGTTGTGTGGCATCAACCAGACTTACCGCAACGTTGTATTTCTCCTGCCATTGATTGAATAACCGCTTTGTTCCGCCATACAAATCATCGAAACCAATGACATGATCACCCGGATTTAGTAATGTGAACAGCAGTGTCGCTTCTGCCGCCAGGCCAGATGCAAATCCCAAACCATATTTGGTCCGCTCCAATGAGGCATAACGTTTTTCAAGGGCAAACCTTGTCGGGTTATTGCTGCG
>JANYLE010000421.1 GCA_025363795.1 Mariniphaga sp.
CTTTGATGTGATGATGCCTAAAAAAGATGGATTCAGCCTGGCCAAAGACATCCGAATGCTGAACTCTGATATTCCGATTGTTTTTCTGACGGCCAAAAGCATGAAAGAAGATGTGATTGAAGGGTTCAAAATCGGAGCCGACGATTACATGACAAAACCATTCAGCATGGAGGAATTACTGTTCAGGCTAGAGGCCATTCTGCGCAGGACTTCCGGCGAAGGTGATACTTCCCAGACCATTTTCAAACTTGGAAACTTAATCTTTGATGCCCGCAAACAGACGCTTTCGGATGCCAACGACAGCACAAAGCTGACGACCAAAGAGGCTGACCTGCTTAAATTGCTTTGCGTAAATGCAAATAAAGTTCTTGAAAGAAACTTTGCGTTGAAAACCATCTGGGTAGACGACAACTACTTCAATGCAAGAAGTATGGATGTTTACATCACGAAACTTCGGAAACACCTGAAATCAGAAGAAGGTATCGAGATCATTAATGTACATGGCAAAGGATATAAACTGATCATGTAATTGCTGATCTTCTCTAAGGAATTCAGATTAATACCATATAAAAAAGCCAGGACCGATTGTCCTGGCTTTTCTTATTATAATAAGATAGTTGATTATTAAACTAATCCCTGTGCAAGCATCGCTTCAGCAACCTTAACGAAACCACCTACGTTGGCTCCTTTTACATAGTTGATATAATTGCCGGCTTTACCATGCTTGGTACACGTATCGTGAATATCCTGCATGATCAGATGAAGACGTTTGTCCACCTCTTCGGTCGTCCAATTGTAACGCATACTATTTTGCGACATTTCCAAACCAGATACCGCCACTCCACCAGCATTAACAGCTTTCCCGGGAGCAAAAGTGAATTTATTATTTACAAAATAATTAACTGCATCAGAAGTGCATCCCATGTTCGAAACTTCGGCCACCAGGAAGCAACCATTGCTGATCAGTTTTCGCGCATCAGCTTCGTTAAGCTCATTCTGCGTAGCACATGGCATCGCAATGTCCACTTTGGTTTCCCATGGTTTCGCATCGGGAAAGAACTTAGCACCAAATTCTTCAGCATATGGCGCAACCACATCATTATTGCTTTCGCGTAATTCAAGAAGGTATTCAACTTTCCGACCCGAGATGCCAGCTGGATCATAGATGTATCCATCCGGACCTGAGATCGTTACTACCTTACCACCCAATTCGTTGATTTTCGTAATCGCTCCCCATGCAACATTTCCAAAACCGGAAACGGCAAAAGTCTTTCCTTTTACCTCTTTTCCCATCTCTTTCAACATGTGCTCAACAAAATAGACCGCACCAAATCCGGTTGCTTCCGGACGAATTAAAGAACCGCCCCAGCCAAGACCTTTTCCGGTAAGTACACCGGTAAATTCATTCCGGATGCGTTTGTACTGGCCAAAAAGAAATCCGATTTCACGACCACCTACACCGATATCCCCGGCAGGAACATCTGTATTGGGACCAATATGACGAAAAAGCTCGGTCATAAACGATTGACAGAACCTCATAATTTCATTATCGCTGCGACCCTTTGCACTAAAATCGGAGCCGCCTTTACCACCACCCATCGGAAGGGTTGTCAAACTGTTTTTGAAAGTCTGTTCAAATCCCAGAAATTTCAAAATACTTAAAGTGACACTTTTATGAAACCGCAATCCTCCTTTATAAGGGCCCAAAGCGCTATTGAATTCAACCCGGTAACCGCGGTTAATTTCAACTTCACCCTTATCATTGCTCCAGGGAACCCTAAACATGATGGTTCGCTCAGGTTCAACCATGCGTTCCAGAATTTTCGCCTGTTTATAACGGGGATTAGCATCATACACATCCCAAACAGATTCCACAACTTCCAAAACTGCCTGATGAAATTCAGCTTCACCTGGTGTGCGGGCCTTAAGCCCCTCCATAAAAATATCTATTCCTGCATTCATCTTAAAATTTCTTTTAGTGATTGATTTAGTAAACTTAAACTCCGGTTCAAAATGCCCTTCATTTAAATATATTCAAAATTACAGATTTCTTTTTCTCCATATCATAAAAGGATTTAAATCAATCAAACACTATATCGCTATATATCTGTGCTTTAAAATGCAAATAATACTGTTCTCTAACATGTTTTTTCGATTTAATGATTTAAATCAGAGTTGTCACCGCCCAAGAATGATCTGCAGGCTCACTCGGCCAGTCTATTTTTTTGCACAATTCTTCCCGATAGCCGGGGTTGAGAGCGAATAAAGCATTAATTTCGCAGCTCAATTGAAAATGAACGAATACGCTCAATACCGATGGATTACAATTTCAAAGAGATAGAGAATAAATGGCAGCAACACTGGGCCGACAACAAGACATTTAAATCAGAAATAGACCTTACAAAGCCTAAATTCTATTGTCTCGACATGTTCCCCTACCCTTCTGGAGCTGGTCTCCATGTCGGTCATCCTGAGGGATATACTGCAACAGATATTATTTGTCGCTACAAACGGGCAAACGGTTTTAATGTCCTTCATCCAATGGGATGGGACGCTTTCGGATTGCCAGCGGAGCAATACGCGATTCAGACCGGGACACATCCAGCTATCACAACTCATAAGAACTGTGATACTTTTCGCCGTCAGATTCAATCGTTAGGGTTGAGTTATGACTGGGAACGCGAAATCAACACCACCGACCCAAAATACTATAAATGGACCCAATGGATTTTCACACGTCTATTTAATACCTGGTTTGACAAGGAACAAAATAAAGGTCGTCTGATCAGCGAACTTCCCATTCCGGACGATATTAAAAAACAAGGTGAGACTGAAGTTCAGAAATATATTTCCGGCAAACGACTTGCATATTACGATAACGCGCAGGTTTGGTATTGCCGCACCTGCAAAACGGTCTGTGCCAACGAAGAAGTTTTAAACGACGGATCGCACGAAAAATGTGGTACCAAAGAAGTAGAACGCAGATACCTTAAACAGTGGATGCTACGAATTCCACATTATGCCGAACGGCTATTGGAGGGATTAGATCAGCTCGATTGGCCCGAAGGTGTTAAAGACATGCAGCGCAACTGGATCGGACGTTCAACTGGTGCAGAGGTGGATTTTGTGATCGATGGAACCGAAAAGAAATTGCGGGTTTACACCACACGACCTGACACCTTGTTCGGAGCAACTTACATGGTAGTTGCCCCGGAACACGAGTTGGTAAATGAAATCACCACTCCGGGTCAGTATGATGCTGTAAAGGCTTACATCCGGAATGCTGCTTTAAAAAGTGATTTAGACAGAACAGATCTGGCCAAATCAAAAACCGGAGTTTTCACGGGTCGTTACGCAATCAATCCAATCAACAGTGAAAAAATTCAGATCTGGATTGCTGATTACGTTTTAATGGGCTATGGAACCGGTGCGATCATGGCCGTTCCGGCGCACGACACTCGTGACTTTGAATTTGCACAAACTTTCGATATCCCGATCATTTGTATCCTTGATCCTAAAAATGCGCCTGAAGAAGAAAGGACCAAAGTTCTTGCTGGTGAAGCCTGCTGGACCGAAGATGGTACCTACATCAACTCTTCAAATAAATCGATTGGCATTGATATCAACGGTCTGTCGAAGGAAGAGGGAATCAGAACCGTCACAAGCTGGCTCGAATCGAACGATCTTGGCAAATCAACCATTAACTACAAATTGCGCGACTGGTTATTCAGTCGTCAAAGATATTGGGGTGAACCATTCCCTGTAATTCACTGGGAAGATGGTGAAGTGAGTGTTTTGAGTGATGATGAATTGCCATTGGCACTACCCGAAGTTGAAAAATACTTACCGGGTGATTCTGGTGAATCGCCACTTTCCAATGCCGGCGACTGGCTGATCGTAACGGATAAAAACGGCAGAAAAGGACGCCGTGAAACCAATACGATGCCGCAATGGGCTGGTTCATGTTGGTACTATCTCCGTTTTACCGATCCTAAAAACGACAAGGAGCCTTTTAGCAAAGCTGCCGAAAACTACTGGATGCCGGTCGACCTGTATGTTGGCGGTGCAGAACACGCTGTTCTACATTTACTTTATAGCCGTTTCTGGCATAAAGTACTGTATGATCTGGGCATCGTTTC
>JANYLE010000432.1 GCA_025363795.1 Mariniphaga sp.
ATAATGAAGCTCAGATTTATGATTATTTTGCTAAAAATGAGCCGCTACTGCTAAATGAGTTAAAGAGGTTGCTTCAAAAATACAAAGGCAGGTTTGCGATCGGATCTTGCACTTACGGTCAACCGTTGTCTCAATTTATTAACGATGAATCAAATATCAGGCAGATTTCATATGCCCTTGGTGCAGAACGTAAGTATTTCAACTACAGACCTCCGGTTTATTTGATGAGCGAACATGCTATGCACAGTCAGATTCCTCAGATTATCAAAGGTTTTGGATTTGATGGGGCCATCATGCGTACCCATTTTATGATGTATGGCTACAATCCCACTTTCAATGTCCCGATAGGATGGTGGGTCGGGATTGATGGTTCAAAAATTCCGACTATCCCGACATATATCGGTGAAGGCGCTGAATTTGCAAAAACAACGGTTGACAATTGGATTCTTACCCGCTATCCCGGTAAAGACAGTCAGTTATCCATGGTAGATTACCGGAAAAAATTTGAAAACATTAAACCTTTACTCGCTTCAAGAGCGGATGATTCCGGTTTGCGAAAAGAAGAATTAATCACTGAATACGAGCAGAAGCCCATGTTTTCCTGGGTATTACTTGACAAACTGATGAGCAAATATCCGAAACCTCAAACGGATATGGTCACCAAACCCAATGATTTCGTGGTGAGGATGCCATGGGGATATTGTGGGAATGAAATCTGGAACGATTCGAGAAAAGCAGAAACAAGTGTGCTGATTGCTGAACGGCTAGCTGCGTTGGAAACGCTGAACGGAGGTCAATCGCATCTGGAAGAACTCGACAGCTCCTGGAAAAAACTGTTGCTGGCACAACATCATGATATTCAGATTTGTGGATTACTACCCGAAGCCAGAAAATTATTGCCTGTTTCCATTAGTAAATCAGAGCAATCCATCAACGAGTCAATGACTTATTTTGCTGAAAACATGAAGGGCGAGGGAATCAAACAAGTGACTGTTTTTAATCCCCTTTCGTGGAAACAAACGAGATGGATTTACGCCAACGTCGGACTAAACAAAGGTGAAGCAAGAAATTTTGTTGCAAAATGCGGTGACAAGAAAATTCCGGTCAACATTATTACCTCCAATAAACTCTCAGACGGAAGTATTCTCGATGCACGTATCGCCTTTAAAGCGGAATTGCCTCCTTTAAGCATTATTTCATTTTCAATCATCGCTTCCAATGAACCCGACAAACCTGCGCTATCTCCTATATACTCGGACGCGAACACCATGGTAACCACTACTCCTTATTACGAAGTTAAACTTTCGAAAGATGGTGGATTAACCTCAATAAAAGATCTTAAAACCGGCAAATTCATTACCAATGGAAGCAAACGGTCTGCTTTTTTTGAGGGGACTATCGACGGAGCTAATCGCCAGTCGGCTGGTAAATGGATTATTCAGAAGTCGAGTGAAAGTACTCCCTGGGTAAAAATGGTAGAATATGGTTTTATTTCCAATATTCCATACCAATTTGAAATGACCTTTTATGAAGATAATCCCCGTATTGATTGCAAAGCCAGATTTGATTTTAATGGACAAAAAATCGGATTACTCAGCGAAAACTTGCGTGATGGCTATTCGCCCTTTGTCCACGAAGAAAAACTCCGTTTTAAATTCTTTCCACAGGTTGATACGACTGCTATTGGAATCCGGGACTTGCCTTTTGCCATTGCCGAAACAAAGAATAAAAATGTGGAGGGGAATTACTGGACCGCTTTGTCGGATGGGATATCCGGAGTAGCCTTTTTCAATAAAGGAACGATGGGAAGTATACGCGAGAAGGACAACAGCTTCTCGATCCCGTTGGCTTATGCCATGTACTACGTGTGGGGTACCCGGATGTTAACAGGATCTTATACTTATGAGTTTGCTGTACTTCCGTTTAATGGTAGCTGGGAAAAGGCAGATTTGCACCGGAAAGCACTGGAATATAGTTTCCTGCTTCCAACCATGGAAACGAAGCCAGGTAAGGGGAAGTTGGGAAACAATGTCACGACTTTTGCTTTAGATGCTGAAAACGATGTTGTTTTAACAGGCCTTTATCCCCTTAAAGACAAAATTATTGCGCGTTTTTATAAAGCAGGCGAGCAGGCTCCTGAAACCTCTATTCAATTTGAAAAAAGAGACGCTATAATGACAGAGATTAACCTGGATGGGAAACCGATTAAAGCGTCTAACGGGAAGATTGGGTTCAAACCCTGGGAGATCAAAACATTTCAAATTCAAACCAAACACCATTGATCCGGGGTATTGTACATTCGAATAAAATAAGTTTTACTCAAAATCGTCAATGACTGGTCCACAAAAATTATACAAAGGTCGATCATTCAAAAACCAAGGATAATGATGCAAAAGAACTTTTGGACAAACTGGGAACTTCTGATTATTTTATGGTTTGCTTTTTTTTTGAATCAGGCAGATCGACAGATATTCAATGTGACATTGCCTCTCATCCGGGGTGACATAAAGCTTTCGGACGCAGAGTTCGGCCTTATTGCAGCTGCGCTGATCTGGACGTATGGATTGCTTGTTCCAATAGCCGGATTTTTGGGCGATATCTTTCCTCATCGGAACATCTTAGCTTTTTGCATCCTATTTTGGAGTATTTCTACCTTTTTTACGGGATTTGCTTCAGGATTGATCCCCTTCATTATTTTGCTGAGTGTCGCCACAGGAGGTGGTGAAGCTTTTTATGCACCATCTGCCAATGCTATGTTGAGCGAACGGTTTAAAGATAATCGGGCTTTCGCATTATCGGTACATCAAACAGCTGTATACGCGGGAATTATTCTAAGTGGTGTTTTGGCTGGTTTTGTTGGTGAACGTTTTGGTTGGAGACATTCGTTCCATGTTTTTGGTCTTGCAGGGATCTTAGTGTCTATCATTTTTATGTTACGGATGAAAAATATGCGTCTGGTAACCGTGAAGTCAAATGTAAACATCCGGCAATCTATGGCTGAGGCACTTCTTGTTTTTAAGAAGCCAACTGTATTGATGCTGACGCTTGCTTTTGCCTGTATGGTCTTTGTCAACGTAGGATACCTTACCTGGATGCCTTTATACCTGGTCGAAAAATACCATATGTCGGTGACTTATGCAGGGTTCTCCTCACTGATTTATCATCATATCGGAGCATTTTTAGGAGTGATGTTTGGCGCCCAATTAGCAGACCGTTTGGCCAGATCTTGCCCTTCAAAAAGATTGACAGTACAATCCTTTGCTTTACTGTTAGGTGCTCCATTTATCTTTCTTATGGGGTATTCTGATAATCAGTTTGTAACATATAGCGCTTTGGCTTTGTTTGGTTTCGCAAGAGGTGTATACGATTCCAATGTTTTTGCATCACTTTATGAGGTGGTGAAACCCAACGTTCGCTCTTCTGCCACTGGTTTTATGTTGATGTTCGCATTTTTAATGGGAGCCTTTGCCCCATTGATTCTAGGAATATTAAAACCAACATTAGGTCTGGCAGCAAGTTTTTCTAGCCTTTCTTTATTTTATCTTTTAGGGTCCATATTTATTTTTATGGCCCTTCGGTTTTGGTTTAAAATTGATTATACGGGAGCAAGACAATGGTAAAAAAGATAAATAAAAGAATATTCGAAGTTCTTGTTTCCCAACTAAATTTTCCGGAAGGACCTGTTTTTGACATAGAAGGGAACCTGTGGTTTGTTGAGATTAATGGAGGTAACCTATCCCGTTGGGATGGAAAGAGGCTTGAACGTTTTGATGTGAATGGTACTCCAAATGGTGCAATGGTTGATAATCTCGGAAACATCTGGTTTTGCGACAGCAAACGTGGTGAAATTCGTTTGTTCAATCCTGACAGAAATAAATTCGAAACGATTTGTGGTTTCACTACAGAAGGTGTCCGGTTAAAGCGGCCTAATGATCTGATTTTCGATGCTAACGGAAACTTACTATTTTCGGACCATGCTGATGGTCGCGAAGAACCGTTATCGATCATTTGTGTACTTCCCAAGGGGAGTAGGCATGCTAAAGTAATCTCCGCGAAAAAATATTTTACAAATGGTCTCGCCCTAAAAAAAGATGGTCGTACTCTCCTTTTTTCAGAAACATACCGGCAACAACTCTGGATAGCTAAGTGGAATGCAGCGAAGCTCGAACTCCAGGATGAACGGACTTTTGCAAAAGCTGGAAATGGACCGTGGGGACCCGACGGCATTGCATTTGATCAACAGGAGAATCTTTTTGTTACCATATTTAACGAAAGCAGGATAAATATTTACAGGCAGGATGGCAAACTGATCGATTGGATCGAATGTCCAGGTAACAGGCCGACCAGTTGTGCGTTCGATCCATATGGCAAATCAGGACTCGTTATTACAGAAGCCGAACGAGGGGAGATTATCTCTTTCCCGGATTTCAGCAAAGGATTACCAATTTATTACGGATAAAACGATGAAAATAAAAAACTTATTCAATCTAAAAGGGAAGACTGCTCTAGTTACAGGCGGTAGCCAGGGCATCGGCAAAGCTATTTCGCTGGCATTGGCCGAGTTTGGTGCTAATCTTGTCATTAATTACCGTTCGGGAAGTGAGTTAGCGG
>JANYLE010000440.1 GCA_025363795.1 Mariniphaga sp.
CGCGATTATCGAGTACACCACTGATCCGGAATTGATCCACGAAAAATTTGGGGATTTGGTTGACCTTGTAATCGATGGCGGATACGGGGGAAATGTTGCCTCAACAATTGTTGATTGTACGGATGACGAACCCATCGTGACAAGAGCGGGAAAAGGGGAGCTGATTGAGTAATCAAATGTTTGTCTGCCGCTATTTGAAAAGGCAAATGAAACGATAAAAAAGCCGGTAATCTTTAAAAGATAACCGGCTTTCGAATTATTAACGAATTGGATGTCGATTGAAACCTGTTCAGGCTGCACCGTTGGATCCTAATACATCGCTGATTTTGTGCTTGTAAAGGTCTTTCAATGCTTCGCGGGCAGGTCCCAGGTATTTACGCGGGTCAAACTCAGCTGGTTTGGTTGCAAATACCTGACGAATGGCAGCGGTCATGGCCAACCGTCCGTCAGAATCGATATTGATTTTGCATACAGATGACGCGGCAGCTCTTCTCAACTGTGATTCCGGAATTCCTACAGCATCTTTTATTGCGCCACCGTTTTCATTGATCACTTTGATCAGATCAGCGGGAACCGAAGAGGCACCATGCAATACAATCGGGAAACCGGGCATCCGTTTTTCTATCTCCTCGAGGATGTCGAAACGAAGTGGCGGAGGAATTAAAACACCGTTCTCGTCACGTTTGCATTGGGCAGGAGTGAATTTGTTAGCACCGTGAGATGTTCCGATTGAAATGGCCAGTGAGTCAACACCAGTTTTCTTTGTAAAGTCAATCACATCGTCAGGATTGGTATAGATTGATTTAGCCGCAACAACATCATCTTCAATTCCTGAAAGAATTCCTAACTCACCTTCGACTGTCACATCAAACTGATGGGCATACTCAACCACCTGACGGGTGACTTCAATGTTTTTCTCGTACGGATAGTGCGATCCGTCGATCATTACAGACGAGAATCCCATGTCAATGCAGTTTTTGCAGGTCTCGAAGGTGTCGCCATGGTCAAGATGCAAAACGATTGGGATGCCCACGCCATTGCTAATCTCTTTTGCATACTGAACCGCACCCTCTGCCATGTAGCGGAGCAAGGTCTGATTGGCATACTCACGGGCTCCTTTCGAAACCTGAAGGATGACAGGCGAATTCGTTTCAACGCAAGCCTTGATAATTGCCTGCAATTGTTCCATGTTGTTGAAGTTGAAAGCTGGGATAGCATAACCACCCTTAACTGCTTTAGCAAACATCTCTTTGGAGTTCACTAAACCTAAATTTTTGTAGCTGATTGCCATTTTGATTATAGTTATCTATGATTAATAATGAAATTCGCAGCTGAAATTGACTCAAAAATTTATCTGTGTTACAAAGATATAAACCATTGTTTTGCTTACCAAAGGTTTGTTAACCAATTTTTAACCTTTTATGCACTTAATTGTTGTTGGAATGAAGTAAATTTGTGGACTACAATTTAATCATTGAATTATGAATAAAATATCAGATGTTGTTAAGCCTGGAGTGGTAACCGGAACGGATCTTCAGTATATCTTTAAAGTGGCCAAAGCCAATGGATTTGCAATTCCTGCTGTTAACGTGGTTGGATCTTCAACTGTTAACGCGGTGATGGAAGCTGCAAAATTAGCTAATGCACCGGTAATGATTCAGTTCTCTAACGGAGGTGCTGCTTTTAATGCCGGAAAAGGTTTAAAACTCGAAGGACAGCAAGCAGCCGTTCTGGGTGCAATTGCAGGTGCGAAACACATTCACACATTGGCTGAAGCTTATGGTGTACGCGTAATTCTTCATACCGACCATGCAGCAAAAAAATTACTTCCCTGGATCGACGGATTACTTGATGCCGGCGAAAAACATTTCAAAGAAACAGGCAAACCGCTTTTCAGCTCTCACATGCTTGATCTTTCGGAAGAACCAATCGAAGAAAATATCGCAATCAGCAAACGTTACCTTGAACGGATGAGCAAAATCGGGATGACTCTCGAAATTGAACTTGGTATCACCGGTGGCGAAGAAGATGGTGTTGATAACAGCGGATTAGATAATAGCCTGCTTTACACACAACCTGCACATGTATTCTATGCTTACCAGGAATTGGGTAAAGTTTCTCCTAACTTTACAATTGCCGCTTCATTTGGTAATGTTCATGGTGTTTACAAACCAGGTAATGTGAAACTGATGCCTATCATCCTGAAAAACTCACAGGATTATATCAAAGAAAAACTGGGTATCTCTGATGCACATCCTGTTAACTTTGTATTTCACGGCGGATCAGGTTCGACTCATGCCGAAATCAGGGAAGCAATCAGCTACGGTGTAATCAAAATGAATATTGACACTGATACACAGTGGGCATTCTGGGATGGTATCCGCATTTTTGAAGCTGCCAATCACGGTTACCTTCAAAGCCAGATCGGAAATCCTGAAGGCGCTGATAAACCCAATAAAAAATTCTACGATCCACGCGTTTGGTTACGCAAGGGTGAAGAAACTTTGATTGCCCGTCTGAAGGTGGCTTTCGAAGATTTGAATGCTATCAATAGTATTTAATCCATAAGGAATTCATTCCTCACCGCTTCGGTTAATTCCGAAGCGGTTTTTTTGTATCTTGAATTTCAGCATGATTGATGAAAAGATTTAAGTTACCCGATAAAAAACTAACTTTACGGAGAACCATATAACCGAACCAAAGGTTATAAATAATGAATTATGAGGAGATTAATTATCGCAATCACCTGTTTTCTGATTGTTGTCAATTGTTCGGCCCAGAAAAAAGGTGCTGCAGGTGAAAAAGCAGAAGTACTTTATAATGAAGCCAAAATCCAGGCTCAGGCCGGAGACAAAGGCAAAGCTATTTCCTTGCTCAATCAATCTTTAAAAGCCGATCCCCAATA
>JANYLE010000321.1 GCA_025363795.1 Mariniphaga sp.
GTAGCATCGAGCTTTTCAATGTAACAGCAAAGGTCATCACCCATGATAGAAATATAGCGGTCTTTTTCTTTTGCCACTACTGTATCTTTGTTTGAATCGTTCACACATTTATCGGATAAAACATACGCTGACTCATCCCAATCTTCCATCCCTTCTGAAATTTCCTTCCGCTGATTCTTCTCAAAGATTACAAAATTCGTTTTATCAGCCACACTTTGCCATTTGCCCTGCAATAATTCATAGTTGGATTTTGGGGTGGTTGGTTTTGCCTGCGCCTCTTTTGATACATCAACCGGTTTAACAACCTTACCCTTTATGGTCTCTTTAACAGGTGTTGCGCCATATGTATTGGTTATGCCACCGCCTGTCCATATTAGTGTTACAACGACAAAGACGATCAGGTTTGGGATTATTTTTCTCATTTTCAAGCTATTTAAAAATTTCTTTTTACTCAGTCATTCGTTCTATTCAACGCAAATCTAAGGAACTAATCCTGTTTGAGCAAAATAAAGCGTCCTTAATGTCAGATATAATTTGGTGGTAGCCGGTACTTCCTCTTTTCCTGCTTTTTCAACAGGATGTTACTTTCGTTCAATTACCAGCTCGTGTCTTGCGAACGGCAATAACAGTTCTGCGAAAAGCAAGTGTTGCCTTTCAAACGGTTACTTTATTCCTTCAAAGGGTTATTGAAGCTTTGCGAATGCCAACCTATCTGCTGCGGGAAGCAATTGTGGTCTTGCGAACGGTTATCAAGGTCTTGCGAACGGTTATCAAGGTCTTGCGAACGGTTATCAAGGTCTTGCGAACGGTTATCAAGGCATTGCGAATGGTTATCAAGGCATTGCGAATGGTTATCGAGGTCTTGCGAATGGTTATCGGGGCATTGCGAACGGTTATCGGGGTCTTGCGAAGGTGAGTTTATCACTTTCAAATGGCATTAGTACTCCTTCGGACGCCGGTTGTGGTCTTTTGGCGGGGTTACAAAGCATTAAAATTGTGTGTGTTGCCTTGCGTCTGATTGTTGAAACCTGTCAATTGGCAACTGAAGAGATTTGCACATTCTATATTATTCTTCAATTGCCTCTTTACTCAGAATTCAGCGGGTTAGTTTTGTCCCTTCGGGGTACTTAACGCATTACTTGGCTTCGACAGTTAGTTTGGCAATCCTGCGTACCTGCTTTTTCAATTCACTAAATGTGTACTCCTGCAACTTAGCTGGATCGTCCGACTTGTA
Organism: Mariniphaga sp.; assembly: GCA_025363795.1. Classification (GTDB taxonomy): domain Bacteria; phylum Bacteroidota; class Bacteroidia; order Bacteroidales; family Prolixibacteraceae; genus JAAFHB01. The sequence continues at coordinate 1,235 of JANYLE010000321.1, forward strand.
AAGGATTTTCCCAACATCGAGTATTTCGGAAAGCTGAGCATACAACCCGTTAAATAGTCCCAGGTTATTCTGAACGATTGCCTTGCGGTTTTTGGCAATTTCATATTGCCTTTTATTGTCGAAAGCAATGGCAACAGCGGCATTTGTAAAACGATCAGCGAGCTGCCGGGTAAACCCCTGCGCACTAAGCTGCTCATTATACTTAACGATATTTGCATTAATCGTCCGCAAGCTTTGAATTGCACTTTCGGCATCTTTATTTGCAATCGCTTTACGCAACTGTGCTAAACCGAAGTCATTAGATGAAATAGTAATGCCTGGTTGTGCAAGATTAATATAACCTGTGAGCCGGTTGATTGGGGTCGTCAATCCATCAAGCGTTGCATAAAGTCGAGCGGTAATAGCTTTTAATTCTACGGTTTCCGATTTGGCTTCAACCAATTCGTTCATCATTAGAATTTTAGCATCAAACCCGGAAGCATAAGTCTCATTAAACTTAGGGGAATAGTCTTCGAAATCACCGAGATCGCGTTTCAAGCTAATAGAAGCAAAATCACAAATGACGGTTAATTCTTCGTCCTTACAATGGTAATCGCGTGCGAAATTTGTAGTCATAAATGTTTAAAATTTAAATTAGTATTGAATCCTCTACCAAAATTAAATTAAAAAAAATTCATAATATCAAAAATATTCAATTTTTTTTAATTTCATAATAAGTGTTGAGAAATTAAATACTTAACCGATGGTTTTAGTCGGTCTTCATGTAGCGGGGCAGGAGGGAAGCGGCGGTTATTCATATCCGCAAGTTTGTTATGCCGAAGAACTGAACGGTTGTTTGAAATGTCCGAAAAGCGTTTGTGGCTCTCAGATCCGGCTAAAAAAGTGGTGGTATCCTATTCCTGTTCCGGTTGCTCCGAAAAAGGTATTTGTATGGATAATTTTTCCGTTTTATAAATATTTCCGGCTACATAAAACAGGATCTGAATGGTTTGCTGTTCTGAAACTAGATATAACGTTCGAGTTCCCTGAAATTTGTAATAACAATCTGGCCATCCTTTTCCGTATGCTCAGCTTTGTGATCGTATAATACTGTCGCTATGCCCAGTTCCTTTCCGGCTTTTATTTCAGAATTCAGGTCATCTCCAACAACAATTACATCTTCTGCATCAAGGTTATAGTCTTTCAGTATTTTCCGGAAGATATCCGTTTTGTTCAACTCTGAACTTCCCGGGTCAATGACAAAGATTTCCTCAAAGTCATTACCAATGCCAAGCATGCTGATCTTGCTGTGCTGCATTTTCGTAAACCCGGTAGTGACCAGGAACTTTTTACAGCGTAACTTGCTGATTTCTTTGTAATCCTCAAATGGCTCAAAAGGTTCTTCGTAGGTGAGGTTGGTCAGCAATTGCAAACTATCGGCTTTCAACTTTGCGCTAAAAGCAAAATCGTCGGCGATAAACTGAAAAGGCCTTCTGAATATTTCGCCCTTGATTTCATCGAAGCTTCCCGTATATTCCCCGCTTTCTGTAATCAATTCGAGCAAAGACTTAAATAGTTTGTCCCCGATTGCACTAACCGGGTAAATCGTGTTGTCAAGATCTAAGATGATTGCTTTTTTACTCATTACTCTATTTAATAAGTTGCTTTTGGCCTTCGTCTTGTTTTACTGAGGCTTCTGCATTCTGTTTTTATCTCTGATTACGATGCGATTCACACTCAGTGTTCTCCTGTTTTTGAATTGCTTATCATTAAAATGAAGTGGCAACGGTTATTAACCTTTGTCGTTTTATTTAAAATAAACCGAAGCAAACTTCGCCATGGTTGGCATTTTGGCTTTGTGAAGCAAGAGCGTATCGCTGTTTATAAAGTAATTTTCTGCCGATTCCAAAGCGTTTAGCAGCTGTTGCTCCGTTTCCATACCAGGACACGCCATCCTGGTTGAGATCATTCTGGAAAACTTTATCTGACTCCCTTCTGAAAGGGTATAAGTTCCATTCAGTGAATTGCAACCCCCGTTCCCGATAACCTGGTTGTCTTTTATTTTTAGGATAATGTGCGCCTCTTTTTTAGGGTTTTCACTATCGGGAATTTTTTGTCCGTTCAACTCAATCAGTTTCCAGTATCGTTCGGTTATGCTATTTTTATCTTTTTTGAGGTCATATTTATCGGACAGGTTTCCCTGGATTCTGTTGCCCTTCATATCTGTTTTTGCCAGTCTGTTTTCACCTACAAAATATTGGTTTGGCTCCAATTTTGAATTGATATTGACCAATGTGATTTTATTTCCTGTTGCATCCCACGTAAACGGACCACTGTTCCTGATTACCACTTCACTTTTCCCCAGGTATTTTAAAGCAATTTCGTAGGTCAGGTCTTTTTTGAGCCTGATCTCTGACCTGATTCCTTCACAGTCGGCGCAAGGTAAAGTTCCCCGGTAGGTGCCCGCCCAGTCTAAGGAGATTTTGCTGTTGTGGAATGTCGCCGCACGTCCGGTCGGGTCTGATTTCGTGTTCTTTTGGTAACTCTTGCACCCTGCTATACCAATTATCAGCAATAAGGGTAAAATAATCCGGGTTCTCATTTTCTACTATTAACGATCTTGTTTATGCATTTTTATAGGTAACCGGTTTTGGAATGGTTATGAAGTAAACGATTACAAATACCGTTACACTGGCTGTTGCCACGAATGCTGCAGTTGCACCGTACTGAAACCAGATGAGTCCTGTCAGCGAACTGGCCAGCATTGTGCAGATACTTTGCAATCCTGTATAGGTTCCAATCGCGGTTGCAGTATCTTTCTTGTTGGTGATGTTCGAAATCCATGCTTTCGAAATCCCTTCTGTTGCCGATGCATAAACACCGTAAAGAAAGAAGAGACCGAAAAAGAGGTATAGATTCGTGTTGACTGCCATTCCAAAATAGACGGCGGCAAATAGCACCAGTCCGATGATGAATATCTTTTTTAGTCCAACCCTGTCAGCGAGTATTCCGACAGGAAAAGCAAACAAAGCATAAATAATATTGTAAAAAATATAGGCCCCGATGACCATGGTGTCATCCATGCCAGATTGTTTTGCTTTCAGCAGAAGGAATACATCTGAACTGTTGAATAAAGTAAATACCAGCAGCCCGATTACAAGTTTCCGATAGGCTGTGGGACTTGCTTTCCAATATTTCAGGAAGGAAAAAAATGGGGTTGATACCTTTGGCTGATTGGAAGGCTTCTTTTTATCCTTTAAGTAAAACGTCGATAAGATAGCAAGCAGTCCCGGGAAGAAGGCAATATAAAAAAGTGTCTTATAGTCCTGCGGATTGAAATACAAATAAACCAACGCCAATGAAGGACCGATCACCGCACCTAAAGTATCCATTGACCGGTGAAACCCAAAGACTTTCCCTTTTGTAGCAGAGGTGGCTTCGTCCGATAGAATAGCGTCTCTTGCTCCTGTCCTGATCCCTTTCCCGAAACGGTCGATTGTCCGTGCGAAGAAAATCCAAAGCGGGTAGACAAAAAGAGCCATCATTGGTTTTGATATGGCGCTTAACGTGTATCCGATCTGCACAAATGGAGCCCGCCGGCCCGATGTATCGGATAGTTTGCCGAAATAACCTTTACTGATTCCTGCCGTTGCTTCGGCAACACCTTCCAATATCCCGATGAGCACAATTGAAAAGCCAATTGTCTTTAAGTAAATCGGCATAATCGGATACAACATCTCGCTTGCCGTGTCTGTAAACAGGCTAATCAATGATAAAATCCAGACTGTACGTGAAATGTATTTCAAAAATTTGTTGTTTTATTTGATTTGATAAATGCTGCCGCTTTTGTTATGAATTGAAAATTGCGCACAAGGTAAACCTACGGTTCGTAAGTCTGAAAAACACTTTCAACTTTGTTTCTAAAGCATTATTGCATTGTTCAGCTGCAATATGTCGCCCCTCAGATGCTCTTACATAACCATCAATTTTAATTAAAGAAGTTATTTTGTAACTTCTGAATTCCTTTAGTAACGGAATTCCCTGAACGTTGTGCCTACTGCGAGTATTACGAAACCGGCGAGCAAGAACCAATAGCTATAAGTGGAAAGCATTTCCACTTTGGCAAAATTCCCAATAATTCCAACTATCCCGAGTATCAGACCAAGTGTCCATACTAATTTTGAAGGTGCCATCGGTTTCATAACTATTTATTTTAAATGATGAATCATCAAATTTAGACATTTTTGAACAGTTACAATTTTTGATTAGCTTATTTGATTGGAATTTATTGAAGTAACGGCTATGCCTTTTGCCAATTGTTGTCTTGCTTTTTGATGTAGCAACCGATGTTTCATCCATTCTAAGACGGAGAATATCGTTATAACCTGTTTTTTCGTTTCCAAATTGGAATAGCCATCCCTTTTTTCATAAAAAAAACCTGCAAATGCGGAGATTTACAGGTTCTGTAACAATTAAAAAATTAACAAAATTGCTGATCAATATTTGTATGTTTTTGGCAGATCAATTCGCCTGCCGTCATAGTCGGTGTAACGGATGAAAAACTTTGTTTCCGTTTTACCCGCGAGTTTCAGATAATCCAGTTTAAAACTCACATAGCCTGTAGCGGGATAATCACTACGATCACCACGGGCATTGTGACGTAATTCGAGTACAAATGGTTTGTCGATGCCGTTCGCTTCGCCATTGTCGATCAGGTTAATGTAATGAACAGATCCCTGCGTGAAATACTTAATGTCAATGGTCAGTATTCCCCCTGTTTTCGAAATCCATGAATCCCTTACAATAATGGGATCGTGTCCCATACTGTCATCCGCAACCTCCGTATATTTCTTAATGCTTTTAAAAAGGATGTCCCGGAGGCTATTGATTTTGGCCTGATACGTCACGGTTGAATCGGTAAGTTTTTCATCGCTTAGCGGATTAAAACTTACGAGGACCCGTTGATTGTTTTTAATTTCAAACGATGGAACAGCTGATGTAATTGGCACAACATTATCGCCGGCATCGAGGTGAATTACATAATCGTTAAGTGCAGTACTTTTTTGTTCTATTGTTCCGAACGAAACGATGAAATCACCGATTGAATAATGCTCGTCATCCTTGACACAGGAAGTAAAAATCAATCCAACCCCTAAAATGGCAGGAATGATCAGTTTGAGGTAACTTATCTTCTTATTCATAGCTTTACAATTTAAAGTTCTATAAAAAAGACTAACGAAGATTAACGATGGTTGCGTGAAAGCTGTTAATTCTTTTCTGAAAAATGACCAACAACCTTTCAGTTTAGGGCGTAAGCAAGTAACAGAGACGTATCTGTTGTCAGTTATTCAATTACAAAATGGGACATAAATAATGCAGAATGCACAGGCTATTCCAATCCGTCAAGATATGCTCTGAACTGCTCATATTTCGAAGAAAATTGAAGACTCAGCTTTTCTCCTTTCATAAATCGTTGCAGCTTTTCAGGCATTGGCACATTACCTTTCCCTACGATTTCTTCAACTGTTTCTGTAAACTTTGCAGGATGGGCTGTTTCGAGGAAAATTCCTGTCTCATCATCTTTTAATAATTCTTCAAGTGCCCTGTAACCTACTGCACCATGAGGATCCAACAGGTATCCGGTTGTTTGATAAACGGCCAGCAATGTTTCTTTGATCTGTTCATCGGAATAGGTCGTTCCAACAATATCCTTTTTGATCTCGCCATGATTGTTGTGGTATAAGTCAAGAATACGGGCGAAATTACTGGGATCACCAACGTCCATTGCATTGGCAATTGTTGAAACCGAAGGACGTGGTTCGTAAACGCCGGTCTTCAGGTAGTTATAAACAATGTTGTTCCGGTTGTTGGCTGCAATAAACTGATGAACGGGCAGCCCCATTCTTTTGGCAAAGAGTCCTGCAGTAAGATTCCCGAAATTACCACTCGGAACAGAGAACACAATCTTCCTGCTTTTATCTTTCAGTTGTGCATAGGCATTAAAATAATAGAATGCCTGGGGAAGGAAGCGGGCAACATTGATCGAATTGGCCGAAGTAATCGTGATCTTTTCCTTAAGCAAAACATCCATAAATGCAGCTTTCACAAGTGCCTGACAATCGTCAAACGTACCGTCAATCTCCAGCGCGGTAATGTTCTGTCCTAAGGTTGTAAACTGTTTCTCTTGAATTTCACTCACCTTTCCTTTCGGATAAAGGACATGCACCTTGATTCCGGGAACCCCGAGGAATCCGTTGGCAACGGCACTTCCTGTATCGCCAGAGGTTGCCACCAATACATGCACCATCTTTTTCTCTTTTCCAAGGAAATGGGATAAAAGTCGGGCCATAAAGCGGGCGCCAACATCTTTAAAAGCTGATGTCGGTCCATGAAAAAGTTCCAGCGAATAGCTATTATCTTTTACATTGACCAATGGCGTATCGAAATTCAGCGTATCGAACACAATCTTCTTTAACGTGTCCTCGGGAATGTCTTTCCCAAAGAATTTCTTCGCCACTTCAAAGGAGATCTCCTGAAACGACATTGATCCGATTTCCTGAAAGAAAGATTCAGGTAACGGATTAATCCTTTCGGGCATAAATAATCCGCGATCTGAGGCTAATCCCTGGATAACTGCCATCTCAAGGGTCACATCCTGAGATTTATGGTTGGTGCTGTAATACTTCACACGTTAAATTTTTGT
>JANYLE010000499.1 GCA_025363795.1 Mariniphaga sp.
ACCGGTGAATTTATCTTTCCTTCAGTAACCAATTTTTTAATCGCTTTATCGATCTCTTTTTTATCGATACCTGTTGCTTCAGCGATTTCACCACCTTTTACCGGCTTTCCGGCAGATTCAATGGCTTTGAATACAATTTCCTTTGTCTCCATAGCAATACATTATTAGGGTTTATATTGAGAAAATATTCTACTTGCAATCAAACCAAAAACTTAATTTGTTTTTGCTGCCTCAGAGTTTCGACAACCTGTTGAGCAAAAAGTGATCGGCAAGCACAATTGCAGCCATGGCTTCAACAATTGGTACTGCCCTGGGAAGAACGCATGGATCGTGTCGCCCTTTAGGATTTATCGTTGTCTCATTTTCATCTTTATTTATGGTCTTTTGCTCTTTCAAAAGGGTGGCAATCGGTTTAAAAGCCACGCGCCAGTAAATATCCTGTCCATTTGAAATTCCGCCTTGTATCCCACCTGAATGATTGGTCAGCGTTGAAACCTTGTCACCAGTCTTGATAAAAATATCATTATGCTCCGAACCAGACAATTCAGTACCTGCAAAGCCTGAACCATATTCAAATCCCTTCACCGCATTAATCCCGAGCATAGCATGACCCAGATCGGCATGAAGTTTATTGAATACCGGCTCTCCCCAACCGGAAGGAACACCGGTAATTACACCACTTACAACACCACCTACTGTATCATGGTTTCGTCCGGCTTCTTCAATCCGGGCGATCATTTTCAAGGCAGTCTCAGGGTCAGGGCAGCGGACAATGTTCGATTCTGTCAACGAAAGATCAAGATCCTGGTATGATTTATCCAATGCAACTTCGCCCACTTGTGAGACAAAGGCATTTATTTTAATTCCCTGACTGGCCAATAGCTGTTTTGCAATTGCACCAGCAACAACCCTTGCAATCGTTTCACGGGCCGACGAGCGTCCGCCACCGCGGTGATCACGCACACCATATTTTTGATCGTATGTATAATCGGCATGTGAAGGCCGGTAAATGTCTTTGAGATCGTTATAATCAGCAGAGTGTTGATCTTTATTACGGATGATAAAACCGATAGGTGTTCCTGTTGTTTGTCCTTCGAAAAGGCCTGAAAGAAATTCAACCTGATCACTTTCGTTTCGTTGGGTGGTAATGTGCGACTGCCCTGGTTTACGCCGATCCAATTCGTTCTGAACGAACTCAAGATCGACATTTAATCCGGCAGGACAACCATCAATAACGCCGCCAATTGCTCCGCCATGCGATTCGCCAAACGATGTAAGCCTGAATATTCTTCCTAATGTGTTCATGTCTGAAAATTAATAAACCCGAAGTTTACACTTCGGGTTCATAAAAGTAAGCTATTTTATCGAAATCTTAAGAATCAGCTAAGAATATTAGTGGCATCCACAACCTGAACCTGAAGCTTTTTCATCGCCACAGCTTCCGCTGCCGCAACCTTCAGATTCGCAGCCACCATCGCCACAACCTCCACCTGAACCGCAACCACAGCCTGAACTGTAAGCAGCACTTAACTCTTCTGGAGTTGCATCACGAATTTCAAGAACTTCGCCTGTAAAATGAAGATCTTCGCCAGCTAAAGGATGATTAAAATCCATCTGAACGGTATTTTCATCGACAGAAACTACGATCCCTTCCATACGTTGACCGCTGGTTGACATCATCGGAACTGCATTTCCCGGAGTAATTAACTCTTCGTCGATTTTACCGTCGACCATGAAAATACTTTTGGGAAGTTCAACAATCGCTTCCTCATTAACTTCGCCGTAAGCGTCGACTGCGGGAATTGAAATCTCGAACTTATCGCCATTATTCATTTCAGCAAGACCACTTTCGAAAGCTGGCAGCATCATTCCTGAACCGAAGAGGAAAATAAGCGGACTATCTTTTCCGGCTTTTTCAAAAATATCACCTTCTTTTCCGTCCAACTTCAATTCATAAGTGACGGAAACCATTTTATCTTTTGCAATTGTCATATCCTGTTATTTATATCTTAAATTAAGGGCACAAAGAAAACACGTTATTCTGAATTATACAATTCTAAGTAACGGAAAAAAGCGAAAAATGTTCTGATTAACCAATATTTAACAGACAATCATTTGCATAAATTCCAAAGTTCAAATAGAATAACAAACCAACCTGGCACCTATCTTGGAGTAACCACGTCATATTTAAGATTATCCAGACAAACGTAAGCCGGAGTATTCATTCCCCATGCGCCATTATCGGTCGATGCAAACCGGAAGGTCATTTTATTTATTTTTCCCAATGAAGATAGATCAACAGTCGTCCATTTGTTGACGATGTAATCCTTCGAATTATCGGTGGAACGATAATCAGCCAGGTAAAAATTGACTGATTTAACTGAATCACCTGCTGCATTATAGCCAATCACAGTCATTTTAAACCAATCCTGGTCATTGCCTGATGTACCCCCAAACTTTTTTGCGAAACTGGGGTCCCCGTTTTTCATGGTTAAAGCAGCGTAAGTGGAATTACACACACTTACACTTTTAACAGCATACTCCGAACCAGCTGTAAACGACGCGAAAGCATCACCACCGAAAGGAGGATAGTAAAGTGCAAATTTGTTGGTACCGTTTGCCCCGTCAAAGACACTGTATTGGTTACCAAAGTCAGCTGCGGTTATATCTGCTTTCTGCGAATAAGCAAATCCAGCCCAGGAACCATAGGCTGCGGTATAAATGTTGTCAAATGTCAAACCGGCAGAAGTGAATTTCCCGGTTCCGTCAGCACCATTCCAGTAGGCGGAACTCCCGGTTGATAAACTTTCGAAATCGACCGTTTTGGTTTCGACTATATCTCCCTCTTCTTTTTGACAGGCAGTGAAGGCAAACATACTTAAAGCAATTGCAAAAATCTGGTTTTTAATAATTTTCATTTTCAATAGTAATTTGTTGTTGATAATTTGAGAAACACTTACGTAAGTCAGTAATACATTCGGCGCATAGACAATCCGAGAAATTTTCCGCAAGGAATTTCCTAAAATCAGAGGTTAATGGCTCATTAAGACACCAACACTCCAAAATATCGTCGTTCCGACAAATAAACGACTTGATACAGCGCGGACAAACTTTTTCCATGTGGAATAATTTCAAGTTAATGTGCCGACTTTCTGTTCAAAAGTGAAAATGAATAACAATGAATTGCAGTTCATTTTTGCTACTTTCCCCGGAAAGCAAAAAAATTGTAGTGAATCGCGGCAGGTATTCTGGCTCGCCTTCTTTTTGATGCCTTCCCATCCGTCGATTGACGAACAGTGACTTGTAGTTCAAAAAGTTTGCATTAAGGCTTACAGCTGCGGGTACAGCTCCGGATTTAAACCGGATTCCCTTTTCATTGCGCATTCCCGGTGAGGAGCGCGCAATACCGAAAAACGTCGCAAAGTTAGAAAATCTGAATACATTTAATCAACGAAAAGGAAGAAAATCCGGAAAAGATTCATTTCGCCAATTGGACGATCCGAAGATGTCGCCTCCGGGTAATCCGGTTGTCCTATCTTATTTTTTAGTATTTTTATTCCTTCACAAATTTGTCACACTATGAATCAGCAGGAGGCCGCCAATAGGATATCGCATCTTCGGGAAGAACTTGAAAAGCACAATTATAACTACTACGTTCTGAATATACCTGAAATTGACGACTACACTTTTGATCAGCTAATGGCTGAATTAATCGGCCTCGAAACTCAGTTTCCTGAGTTTTCTGATGCCAATTCACCGTCACAAAGGGTAGGCAGTGATCTCAGCCAGGAGTTTAAACAAGTCGCCCATAAATACCAGATGCTTTCGTTATCAAATACTTATACTGAGGAAGAAATACAGGAGTTTGACCAGCGAATCAGAAAACTTACCGATGAAACATTTGAATATGTCTGCGAACTTAAGTTCGATGGAACTTCCATTAGTCTCACCTACGAGAACGGATTGCTAACCAGGGCCGTTACACGGGGCGATGGGGAAAAAGGGGACGATGTCACTTCAAATGTTAAAACAATCAAAAGTATTCCGCTCAGGCTAAAAGGAGATTATCCTGCTGAATTTGAGATCCGAGGCGAGATTCTGCTTCCTTTCTCAGTATTCGAAGCACTGAACAGCGAACGCGAAGAGATCGGGGAACAGCCGTTTGCCAACCCGCGAAATGCTGCGTCCGGGACTTTAAAACTTCAAAACTCCTCCATCGTTTCTTCACGCAAGTTGGATGCCTATCTGTATTACGTTTTAGGCGATAACCTTCCCGACGACGGACATTATGAACTGCTTCAGCATGCCAAATCGTGGGGGTTTAAAATTTCGGAACATACGCGGAAATGCCAGACGCTTCAGGAGATATTTGACTTTCTGCATGAATGGAATACAAAACGAAAAGATTTGCCCGTCGCTACTGATGGCGTCGTCATCAAGATAAATTCGACCCGATTACAACAGGAACTGGGATTTACAGCCAAATCGCCACGCTGGGCCATTGCCTATAAATTCAAGGCTGAAAGGGTTAGTACAAGACTAAATTCGGTAAGTTACCAGGTTGGACGGACGGGCGCCATCACCCCGGTTGCCAATCTCGAGCCAGTCTTACTTGCTGGTACAGTCGTAAAAAGGGCCACACTTCACAATGCGGATGTGATCAAAAGTCTGGACTTGCACCTGGGAGACCAGGTCTATGTTGAAAAGGGGGGCGAAATCATTCCCAAAATTATAAGTGTTGACATGGCTTCCCGCCATCCTATGAGCGAACCGGTCCTCTTTATTGAACGGTGCCCTGAATGTAATACTCAATTGATTAGACTTGACGGAGAGTCGGCCAATTATTGTCCGAATGAAACAGGGTGCCCGCCACAGATAAAAGGGAAACTGGAACATTTCATCAGCCGAAAGGCGATGAACATTGACGGGTTGGGATCCGAAACGATCGAGTTGCTGTTTCAGAAAAATCTCGTCAGGAATATTGCCGATCTGTATGATTTAAAACTTACGGACATCGTCGATCTAGACCGCATGGGAGAAAAATCTGCGACTCGCATTCTCGACAGCCTTAGTACATCAAGGGAAGTACCGTTCGAACGTGTGTTGTTTGCATTGGGAATCAGGTATGTGGGTGAAACGGTAGCGAAAAAGCTTGCCCGTGAGCTGAAATCAATTGAGCAGATTGAAAATGCAACTTTGGAGCAGCTGACCGGTGTCGAAGAGATTGGCGGCAAAATCGCCGAGAGCATTATTAACTGGTTCGCGAACGATCAAAACCGGCTCTTAATTGAACGTTTGAAAAATCATGGACTGCTTTTTGAGGTAAAAACTGAGCAGAAAGAGGGGCAAACGGAAAAGCTGAAAGGTTTATCGATAATTATTTCAGGTACCTTTGAAAAATTTTCGCGTGATGATTTGAAAGCATTTATAGAATTGCACGGCGGAAAAAACGTTTCTTCCATCTCCGCAAAAACAAGTTATCTTGTTGCAGGAGATAATATTGGGCCCTCAAAATTGGAGAAGGCCCAAAAGCTAAAAATCCCGATTATATCGGAGGATGAACTTCTTCAACTTACAAATTGAAAGCAAACAATTTGTAACTATTTTTGAAATAAAATAGGACTATTAAACGATTTTGTAATTTTGACACAACATGTTTAGGAAAATTGTAAGATATTTCGCAAATAAACGATTAGTTGAATTTTATAAATCCGGTAAACGGACGACAAAGATTAAAACTTTAAAAAATTCGAAGATTGTTGGTATTGTTTGGAACCCGGCTGATGAAGGCGGCATCGAAACATACGAATTGCTCAGAAAAACATTGCAGAGCAAAGGAATCAAACCGATTGGGATGGCCCACATTGGTTCGGGCCGCGAGATGGAGACCTTGTCGACAATTACCCATTCGGGATTTCTCGACCGGAAAAGTGTAAGTTGGCTCGGCCGCCCCAAAACGAGCGCCGGAATGGACTTTATTCAGGAACCGTTTGATATTTTAATCGATATCTCTATTTCGAAGACGGTCGCATCACAGTATACGCTGGTTCATTCTGCAGCTATTTTTAAAGTTGGCTGGAAAGGGACAGAACCCAATTTTTACGATTTGAACATAGACGTTTCCGAAAAACCTCAGTGCAGGTATTTAATGGAGCAGATCGTCTATTACCTTGAGAATATTAATGAAAAGAGTTGAATATTAGTATGAAGAAAAGTTTCCGTGGAGCAGGGGTTGCATTAATTACCCCATTTAAAACCGATCAGACCATCGATTTTGACGGATTAGGAAAGATTGTTGATAGTCAACTTGAAAATAAGATTGATTACCT
>JANYLE010000019.1 GCA_025363795.1 Mariniphaga sp.
GTAATAGAATCATTGCTTTCACCAAATTCGGAGCCAATATAAGCACCCGAGATAAAAAGCTTACCACCATTTTTCGTTAACCCGGTAATCTTTGCGATAAAAGCCGGCGTATAAATCTTGTAATCAATGACAGAAGTGTCCTTTAAGCTTGGTGTTGAACGCTCTTCACCCAGAATTATATCTGTAGCAAAGTAATGAGAAATATCGGTATTCGGGAGGCTAAAAACTTCGTCGCTCGTTGAAACAAACGAATAACCGGCTGCCATGATTGCTTTCCCGTGGATAAACGGAAAATCGAAACTGTTTCCAGGAATAACTTTGCCTTCCATATCACCATAACTTGATCCCCAGCCGGGACTATCATCATCGAGCCATTTCGATTTCCGGTCAAAATCATATTGAAATCCAATGAAACTGATATCCTGACGGTCAGCCACGCCCTGATCTTTCCAGTAGGCCACCCCGGCAGTAACGCCGTTATCAAATATAGCCGGACCGCAAACGCGGTTGAATCCGTTAACTACCAATACATCTCCTTTGCTATTGCTTTTTAGTCCGACAGAGAGTGTTTCGCCCGGAAAACCTTCGCCACCCTGGTTGATCGCGGTAACTTTAAAACTATATATTTTATCCGTCTGATCAAGCTTTAAAACGAGTACTGTATCATTAACCACCATCCCATTATCAAAGCCATTGTCATCAATTCGCTGATAAACCTTGAATTTTTCAGCTTTGGCATTTGATTCCAGCGGGTCATTCACAGCCCTCCAACTTAATCTTACGGAGTCGCCACCCAACATTTCGATAGCAAAATGATCAACGGGTAATGGCTGAACAACAAAAGTACGGTTTTCCTGATAGGCCTGAAATCTTAACATCCCTTTATAAATAGCCCTTCCAACATCAAACCGGAATCGCGGATCCAATCCAAATTTCACATCTGCAATATTCTGATGCGAAAACAGTTCGAGCAGCATCGTCGGAACATTGGGACGCCACGCTTCGGAATATTGTTTATCCCAGAGTCCGCGTCTTGTCCACTGAGGATTATAAAGTTGACGGATATCATCCACCAATTGCGTTTGAATCAGGTCACTTAAATCACGGCTTGCCATTCGTGACTTACCGTTAGGGAACAACCCCTTATCACCCATCGTACTGTAGATTCCCAGTGTACCGATAATGGAATCATTTGAGGTAACCCCGGCATCGGTATGAAAGGCAAAAGCCAGATCGATAGGAATTTTCAACCCTTCAATATTGCGCTGATTGCCCGGTCCGTTTGGTTTGCCCATCAGGTAATTGACCCACTCTCCGCGCGACTGGTAATCATCGTTGTAATCATTTTTACCTTTATTCAGATTGTAAATGAGCGTATCGGGGAAACCGGCACTTTGAAGGTAATACCGGGCACCTTCAAGATACCGGGCCTTACCACTTAATTTATAACTGAATTGTTGCGGATTAATTTTCACAATCTGGTTATCCGCATTATTTTCACTGGACAGCGATTTTTTATTGGGCAACATTTCATCGGCAGGCCGGCGGGCAACATCTCCCATTCCGCCACCAAACCGGATGGCATCCGTTGAGATAAATCCCGACTGCTCATTATTACAACTGACAGTCACCATCCCCATTTCAGGATTTTTTCCTGAATTAAAGTCAAATGTTCCAAGGTAGATCCACGTTCCTGCACCTATCTTCTGATTCACGAGAAAATCGGTCTTACCACCGGCATGATAAACGGAATACTTCACAGCTGATAAATTCGACTCATCTTTTTGATAAGAAATATATACTGCATAACGACCTTTGGCAGCAAATGATGGAATATATTTAACAACCTGACCATTATCCTTCAGACTTTTGAACCGTAACGAGGTTCCCAAAAGAAAAGGATTGTCACCTGTAAATAAAGTATCCTTTAACAAATAGCCTGCTGCCGTCCGGTCAACGGATAGTCCTTCGGGAATAATCAATGCTGATCCCGGCGTTGACCGGTCATTATCGACAATGACTTCCCGCGACTGCCAGTCCCGTTCGCGGGGAAGGAAAACCGAAGCGCCACTGTTCTCAAGCATCGGAACAAGGTAAGGCAAGACAAAGCTCATTGGCGACATATCTTCCACAGTTCCGAATATCCGGGCACGTTGCCACTCCCACCGGTCGAGTTTCGACTCGTAATACCAACCGTGACTATCCCAAAGTGCAATATTGTTATTATAGAGTCCCGACATCGGATGTTCCTTCCCTGCCTGCAGCACAACCGGAATCCGTTCCGATTTATTCCCGGCAATCCTGTTCGCATCAACCGGGAGTTTTGTTCGCAATAAATTGGGAACCAAATCTTTTAATAAATGATGATCGGTGTAAAGTTCAACCTGATAGTTACGGAATTTCCGGCCCAGTGTTTTTTTAACCGAAGATTCAACAAAGGCAACCTCTTTCTCCCTCACCGGAATATAGGAAAGCGGCGTGGTAAAAAAGACCTGGATCAGGTTTTTATCCGATTGAACCGAAAGGGAGTCAACACGAATCCGTCCAACATGACGCCAATCCGGCAACAGATTATCCAGCTTTTTGAGCCGGCTCTCTGCCTTGATGCTTAATTTGGATCGTTTAACCGTTTGTGAAAAACCTAAAACCGGGATGATTAAAAGGATCAATAGGGTAATGCTTATGTGAAGCCGACTTAATTTCTTCATTCGTAAGTTTTTAAATAGCCTGATCGTTTATGCTGGTTTAATTATATTGACTTCATTTTCCCGATTTCAAAAGTATCTCAGATCAACTTTGAGGTATGCTCTTTTGAATCGGGCAGAAAATACTCATCAAAAATAGAACTATTTTTTAAAAAATTTGTACTTTTGTCATACATGTTGCAAAACACAAAATAATCCGCCTTTTTTATTTAGTTTTATGCCGCTCAATTTTTTGATTCGCATTATTTTTAAACCCTTATCAATGATGATCAAAGAGCTATAAAAATAAGGATATTTCGGTTCGGCACAAAAAAAACATTACAGAATAATGATCTTAATTGCAGACAGCGGTACGACCAAGACGGAATGGTGTATGATATCTGAAGGTGGAATGACAGAAAAAGTGATCACATCAGGCATCAACCCGTTTTACCAGGAGAGTGAGAATATTGCAGCTATTTTAAAAAAAGAGTTCTCCGGGCCTAAAAAATTTAAAGCCATCAACTTTTACGGTGCCGGATGCATCAATAAGCAAAAAGAAGCTATCGTCACAACAGCCCTTTCACAAGTATTCGAAGCGGATAAAGTTTTTATTGGCAGTGATCTTCTCGCGGCGGCCCATGCACTGTGCCAGGATCAGCCCGGGATTGCCTGCATCCTGGGAACCGGTTCCAACTCTTGCTATTATAATGGAAGCGAAATTGTTGCCAACGTTTCGCCGCTTGGATTTATCCTTGGTGATGAAGGCAGTGGCGGGGTTTTGGGAAAAACACTTATCGGAGATGTCTTAAAAAAACAGTTACCTGCAGCGATCATTGAAGATTTTTTTGCAACCTATCCCGTTTCCGCAGCTGAGATTCTTGAAAACGTTTACAAAAAACCTTTCCCGAGTCGTTACCTGGCTGGTTACACCAAATTCCTTTCGAAAAACATCCAGGTTCCTGCGATTGAAAACCTCGTGGTTTCCTGCTTTCGCGAATTTGTGACGCGCAATTTATTGCAATACCCCGGAATTGAACGGACACCGATTCATTTTACAGGCAGCATCGCTTTCCATTTTGAAGCTCAGCTTAAAAAAGTCCTCGAAGAACGACACCTGACATTGGGAAATATTGAACGCGCTCCGATGGAGGGACTCATCAGGTACCATAAAAGCAAAATTTAATAACAAAACAGTTAACCAGACATGGAATAATCCGTAACTAATAGGCCCTTTCATCAATAGGACCTTTATAATTCATTCCATGTGCCAATTAAAAACAAATTACATACAGATGAAACGAGCCCCAATAAATCGGGACGAGTTCCATGAATGAAGTTACGGCTAGAAGAGATACTTTTGAACCCATAGATATACAATAATTTAAAGTGATAATAACGAATGAAATCAACAGCTAAGACCCGGACAAGCATTACTGAATCGCCTTCCCATTTCGATGACCTCGACAAAATGTCGGTCGAAGAATTGCTGACTCACATTAACGAGGAAGATTCTAAAGTCCACATCGCGGTCCGCAAAGCGTTGCCACAGATTAAGAATTTAGTCGAGCAGATCGAAATCAGGATGAAAAAAGGGGGACGTGTCTTTTACCTTGGTGCCGGAACAAGTGGTAGACTCGGTGTACTGGATGCTTCGGAGGTACCACCTACTTTCGGGGTTCCTGAAAGTATGGTTGTCGGTTTAATCGCGGGCGGAGATGTTGCACTTCGCAAATCAGTCGAAGCGGCTGAAGATGATCCGAATAAGGCATGGGCATCGCTGCAGGGCTTTAATATCAACACAAACGACGTGGTCATCGGAATTGCAGCTTCCGGAACAACCCCTTATGTAATCGGAGGAATTGTGCATGCACGCGAAAATGGCATCCTTACAGGCTGCATCACCTGCAATCCCGGAAGCAAGATCGCCGAAGTCACCGAATATCCTATTGAAGCCATCGTCGGGCCGGAATTTGTAACAGGCAGTACCCGTCTGAAGGCCGGAACCGCCCAAAAGATGATTCTAAATATGATCACGACAACCATCATGATCAAACTGGGTCGTGTGAAGGGAAATAAAATGATCAACATGCAGTTGACCAATAAGAAACTGATCGAACGCGGCACCCAGATGATTGTTGACGAACTGAATATCCCAACCGACGAAGCCCGCCGTTTATTGCTTATACACGGTTCTGTCCGGAAGGTGATCGAAACTTTTATCAATTAACAGAAGTTGCCAATTCCGGAGCAATTCAGGTAAATAGCATCAATTCAGTCCTTGTGCAGGCTGCCGCGAAAAGGATATCCTTCTTCCAGGCGACCTGCACAGGGACTTTTTGTTTCAGGTATAGAACCTTACCATGGGACGGTTTTTGGAGGTCTGGTCAACAATCGTAAACCCTGCCCGTTCAAACGATTTGTACAAGCCAATCCAGGCAAACGAATCGGGCAGTTTTTCCTGCGTAGGTGTTGTAGGATAAGCTTCAATGATTTTTATCCCCTCTTTCCGGGCATAGTTGATGACCCCTTTCAATAGTTCGACAGAAACGCCATGTCTTCTGAAACGCTTGTCAATAAAGAAACAGGGAATTGACCAGACAGGTTGGTCATCAATTCTTTTATGGACGCGTGATTTTTCAAGCTTCAAAAAATCTTCCCGCGGTGCAAAGGCACACCATGCGATTGGCTCTCCTTCGTAAAAACCAAGTATACCGGCAGGCCGGTTATCCCAAACGATTTCTTTCATCGCGTTCTTATTCCCATCATCCTGCTTACCTTCCTGGTAGTCTTGCTTGTTAAGCCGGTAATACATGCACCAGCAATTGCCACAGGCTCCTTTGTTACCAAATAGCCGGAGAAACTTCCCCCAGTTGTCTTTTGTCAGTGGTTCAAAAGTCAGTTGTTCCAGGAACTCTTTATCGCTTGAAAGTGTCATTTTGTATCTGTTTTAAGAAGATGAGGAGCTACTATTTCGATCTCTTTACTGATAAAATTACCGAACGGGATAAATCCTTTTTCAATCCGTTTTCTGGTCTTTGGGTCAGCCGGCTCAAAGAGTTCCGTTTCCAGAATGACCTTCTCCTTTTTGAACGACCGCTTCCAGATCCCTGCCACCTGTCCGTCCATCACAACAACAGGACGGAATATCCCATTGGTGGAAACTGCCCTAAGGTGATTTGCGGAAGAAAGCGTTGCCGTTCTGTCTTTGTAACTGATAATAAATTCGTCAAAAGCCGGCAACAGGTGAACAGAATCGTCATATGACTTTGGAATAGAAAACGAATTCGTGAGCCAATAGGTTTGCTGACCGATCGTTTCAGCCACAAAATCAGACTTTACCAATTCCAGTGCATGCCGCGCTTTGGTGGCCGGCAAACCTGACCACCAAATAAAATCCTGCAAGGTTGCCGGACTGTGACTCGTAAAATACCGCCGGGCCAGTTTTGCCAGCGCTTCGTCGTGGTTTAATGCTTTCGTCGCGGGGGCCCGTTCAGCGAGTAAGGCGTGCGTTTGCTTGTTGTTTTTTGTCCTTCCGCTACAGATAATTCCATCCAATTCTGCCCGAAGTAAAAAGTGCGTGATCCGGTAAACGTCGGTCGCAATGCCGGCGTTTTCAAGGATATAAACGATCTCTTCACGCGTCAGATGTTCACCGCCTCTGAGTGCATTTTCTATGACAGCGTTGCTTTTGGAATAAATGCGCTGATCTATTTCGAGTACTTTATCCCTTGCCTTTAGCGATACCCGTATTTGCGGGGCTGTCAATTCCAGCATCCAGTAAATATCGTCCGGGGAAACAAAATGCCAGGTTGGACGCATGAGGTGCGTCCGGAGAATCTCTCCTTTATCAAAGGCAGAGGCAATTAATTGATCCGTCGAACCGGGCAGCCGGACGCCCACAGCCCATTTCGCCATGTTAAAGTCTTGTGCCTGCATGGCGCCCATCCAGCCAACAATCTCTTTTGCTGTTTTAAATTTGGTGGATGCCACCTGCTGATTGATGAGTCGCAGATTGGGAATATCGGTCAGGTTCATCTGTAATCGGATATTAGTACTTTGATAAAACAGTATTGACTCCGGCATTGTTCTCACTGAACCTCCGGATCAATAAGGCCATCCGCTGAAAGCGATCAGGAATCAGTTGGTCAAATTTAAAAAATCTACGCCAACTTATACAAACGGTTAATAAGGCTGAACATCATTCCAGATATTCCGGTCATATTCTTCAGCTTTTGCCTGGCAAAAATCGTTACAAAAGGTGGCGATGTCGGCTTTGGCCGATGGTTTTCCGAAAGCAATAATGAGATTTTCCAGTTCCTTAAAAATCCCTTGCAATTGTTTTGCTTCGGCAGCAATCCTCTTCATGGCATATTTCTCCGACAAATGCGCGTAGTCCGAAATTTGTGCATACCGGGGATGGTAACACAAACCGGCCCGCTCACTTTCAAGGTCGGTCACCTGCTGCAGTAGCGTGGAGATGTAAATTTTCAGCTTCGCATCGGTCAGTTTTTCAAGGTGCTCAGCGGTCTCATGCACCCATTCCATCTCCAACCTGAGCAACGTTGGCAGATCTTTCTGATCATACGCAACCGTCACTTTCTTCATTAATTCCTCCTTCTCAGCTTTCTTTTCCGCATCTGGTTCGGTATCCGGATGCAAGATTTTGGCGAGTGCAATGTAAATGGTCCGGAGACTTTTGTTTTTCAATTCCTCCTCTGCCTTTAATTCATTCTCACGGGCCAGCTGCTTCTTCGATTTTTTGTTGTCATGATAGGCCTGTTTTTGCCGTTCGCGTTCCAGCTTCTCCTTCATTTCTTCCTGGAAACGATCAAATCCCTCTGGACTTTCATCAAAATTTTCCATATCAACCTCCACGCCAAAGGTATCATTCATAAAACCCGTAAATTCCTCTTTCGATTCGGATTTATCCTGTTCCAACTCCGCCTGGTACGACGATTCAGACCACTTGTCGTATAAGGCTTCCTGTTCTGCGTCCGGTTCGACAACCTTAAACGCATCATCACACAGTTCCAGGATCGTTTCACAAATCGTTTCGGTTTGCTTTTTCGTGAATTTGTTGGTCCAGGTTGCCTTGTCAAGCGTCAACGCAAGTTGCAGCCGCGCATGTGCAATATCGGGATGTAGCGGGTAAACCTTTTTGGCATGCAGCTGCATCAATTTGGTCAGTTTTGCCCCCTCGTTTATTAAATCATGTTCCAGTAGTTCAATTTGACGGGTCAAATTGTTGAACAGTTGCTGGTTTTTCGATAAACCATTTTGCCCTTTAGGGTTGATCTTCAATACTAATTCTTTCTTTTCTTCCATCAAACCAAATATTGTCTTCTGCTTATGATTTTATAGCAGTCCGGGCAAAAGTAAATAAAAAGCGAACCGCAGGACATCCTCCGGCAATTAACTGACCTGAAATGCCGTTAATCTACCTGGACTGTGCTTAATTCTTTGAAAAGCTGAACCTGATTGCTTTCTTCTTGCAGCTATCCACACAGTTCCCGCAAAGGATACATTCCGGATCAGCCATCTTACCCGTTTCAACTTTTGCCATCACCTCAATATTCATGGGACATTTGGTGGTACACAATTCACATCCGGTGCATTTACTTTTATCAGCCTTGAGCCGCAATCCTCTTAAATGAAAATAATCCCTGACTGTTGTCCCGATAATCATAAAAGGGGCCTGCCAGCAAATGTATTTACACGATGCAAATCTTCCAAACATGGCAGTTATGG
Organism: Mariniphaga sp.; assembly: GCA_025363795.1. Taxonomy (GTDB): domain Bacteria; phylum Bacteroidota; class Bacteroidia; order Bacteroidales; family Prolixibacteraceae; genus JAAFHB01. The sequence goes on from JANYLE010000019.1 coordinate 8,436, forward strand.
GCACAATAATTACGATTGCACCGAGGGTCAGGATGATCTTGCGTTGAACGGAAATATCCGACATTCCATAGGTCAGATCAATCCGGTGGATCCCGTTGGTTATGTATCCCAAAAGGATTGCCCCGATCCAAATGATAAAAATGATGTACTTAATGGAATTGGCTTTGTTGCTTTTGGCTTTCCGCTTCATAAAAAATGCCATGATCTCCTGCACGCCACAACCCGGACAAAACCATGAACAGTAAGCCCTTCCAAAAAACAAGGACAACCCGGACAAAAGCACAAATACCACGAAACTGGCATTGACAATCCCCTTTTGAGATGCAACAACGATGATCACGGGCGAAAAAAGCAAATGAAAAATAAGCAACACATGAAACAGCAGCGCCGACAAAATGACAACAGGACGTCTAATGCTTTGATAGTTCATGGTTTACTTTGGCTAAAAATCATTTCAAAAGTAATGAAGATTTACGGAATAAAACTGCAAATTTAGCGTTGCTTCAACCTCGGGCTTGAACAAAATTCAAATCAACCTGTTTAAGCTTACATTAAATAGTCTAAACAGTCTGTCATAAATACCCGGGTTGAATACTTAAAATAACAATCTGTAAAATCAAATGAAGTTGTCCTTAAAACAGAATCATTCCTTATCTTTGAAATAGAATTGAAGACTGTTGATTTTCTACGCTATAGTTGAACTAAAAAATATCAAGATGAATGCTAATCCGCTCTTTTTCACCAAAACCCCTGTCTTAAACGAGGGAAAACCGGAAGAAAAAAGAAAAGAGATTCTCGATTATTTTCATAAAACTTTTGACATTGACGAACAGCTCTACGAAGCTTTCGCCGACCAGAGCGCGATGTACCGCAAGGCTGATCCTTTGCGCCATCCGCTGATTTTTTATTACGGACATACGGCCACCTTCTACATCAATAAATTAATTGTCAGCAAAATACTGAACGACAGAATTGATCCGCGTTTGGAATCAATGTTTGCAATCGGGGTTGATGAAATGTCGTGGGACGATCTGAATACAAGTCATTACGACTGGCCGACTGTTGCCGAAGTGAAAGCCTACCGCGACAAGGTGCGGCAAACAATCGATCAGCTGATTAAAACACTCCCCTTGCAGTTGCCCATCGGCTGGGATCATCCTTTCTGGATCATTATAATGGGAATTGAGCACGAACGGATTCACCTCGAGACCTCTTCGGTATTGATCCGCCAGGTTCCGCTCCAATACCTCAAACCAATTCCATCGTGGAAGATTTGTTCAGAAGCAGCACCCGCCCCTGAGAACGCTTTGATCCCCGTTAAAGGTCAACAGCTCACCATCGGCAAACCGGCCAACGATCCGCTTTACGGATGGGACAACGAATACGGGACACACGAAGCGGCCATACTACAGTTTAAAGCATCGAAATACCTTTGTTCGAATGGCGAATTCCTGCCATTTGTCGAAGCCGGAGGATACGATAAACAAAAATACTGGACAGAGGAAGGTTGGAAATGGAAAACTTACAAAGAGGCAAAATACCCGCTTTTCTGGAATAAAGATGGAAATGATTGGAAATTACGGTTGGTTTTCAATGAGATTGCAATGCCGTGGAACTGGCCCGTTGAAATCAATTTCCTCGAAGCCAAAGCCTTTTGTAACTGGAAATCCGAACAAACGGGGCTTCCGATCCGGCTCCCGTCAGAAGATGAATGGTATGTCCTCTATCAAAATGCCAAAGTGCCCGATCAGCCTTACTGGAAGAGCGCCCCTGGGAACATCAATATGGAACATTTTCAGAGCCCGTGTCCTGTCGACAAATTCAAATTCGATGAGTTTTACGATCTGATCGGAAATGTCTGGCAATGGACCGAAACGCCGATTAACGGGTTCGAAGGATTTAAAATCCACCCAATCTACGACGATTTCTCGACGCCAACCTTCGATACGAACCACAATGTATTTAAAGGCGGCTCATGGATTTCAACGGGGAACGAGTCAATCGGAAGCGCGCGCTATGCCTTCCGGCGACATTTTTATCAGCATGCCGGTTTCAGGTATGTAGAGTCGGCAAATCCCGTGGTGATTCCACAGGATATTTACGAAACTGATCCTGAGGTGATCCGTCATTGTGAAGCGCAGTATGGCGAAGGCCTGCCCGGCGTCCAAAACTATTACGGGCGCATTGCCGAAATAGCCATTCAATACTCGGGTAAAAACAAAAAGAATGCCCTTGACCTTGGCTGCCGCACAGGGCGCACCACGTGGGAATTGGCCAAAAGTTTTGACGCTGTCACAGGATTGGATTTTACAGCCCGCAATATCAGGGTGCCTATTCAGTTACAGGAAAACGGAAGTTTCAATTACGTCTTCCCCGAAGAGGGCGAACTCCTCTCCTATCACCAGTTAAATATCAACAACCTTGGATTCGACCAGCTGGTCAATAAAGTCACTTTTCTGCAGTCCGATGCGTCGAATATGAAATCCATTTTTGTGGGTTACGACCTTGTCCTGCTTAACGATATTCTCGATCAGATGTACAATCCGCGTCATTTTTTGACAAATGTCCATAAACGGATCAATACAGGCGGAAGACTCGT
>JANYLE010000023.1 GCA_025363795.1 Mariniphaga sp.
GTTGCTCAACAATAAAGCTGTACTCGAAGTGAACCAGCACAGTTCCAATAACAAACAACTTTTCAACAAGGAAGGTCTGATCGCATGGACAGCCGACGATGCAAAAACGGGAGATAAATACCTTGCCGTTTTCAATGCCACAGACAATGAAACAACCGGCGTAAAAATTCCAGTGAATCTGGCGCAGTTTGGATTAAAGGGGACTTGTACCGTAAAAGATCTTTGGAAGAACAAAATCATCGGAAATTTCGAGGACGAATTTGCTCCTGTAATCAATCGTCATGCTTCCGGATTATACCGGATCTCAATAAAAAAATAAACAATGGAAAATAATTCACGTCGCAATTTTATAAGAGGAGCGGCATTAACGGGTCTTGCGACATTTTGTTTGCCTGGAACCAAAGCGTTTGCCGCTGCACCGAGCAAAAAGAAAAAATTGAAGATCAAACAGGGACTTGTGTTTCTCTTTCAGGGCGACTCGATCACTGATGGAAATCGCGGCAGGAACTTGGATCCCAATCATATAATGGGTCATGGATATGCATTTAGCATTGCCAGCCATTTAGGAGCCAATTATCCCAAAAAGAAACCTGTCTTTTACAACCGGGGAATCAGTGGGAACAAGGTCAATGATTTAGCCGAACGATGGCAAAAGGATACGCTCTACCTGAAACCGGATGTTCTAAGTATCCTGGTGGGTGTGAATGATGCCAGTTCTATTGTCTTTCATAGAGAGCCTGTTATACCGATCGAAAAATACGAAGAGGTCTACCGGAACTTGCTCGAGCAGACGAAGGCCCAATTTCCCGATATCATTTTTGTGCTTTGCGAACCTTTTATTTTACCTGTCGGGAAGGTGAAAGAGAATTGGGATGCTTATAAAGCGGATATCACCAAACGTCAGGAAGTTGTAAAAAGCCTTGCTTTGCAATACAATGCTGTTTTTATTGGCCTTCAGGAGGTTTTTGATAAAGCATGTGAGAAAGCGCCAGCCGATTATTGGATATGGGATGGCGTGCATCCTACCGTGGCAGGTCATGAACTGATAGCCCGAAAATGGATCAAACTGGTCAGCAAAAGAATTTCAATCTGATTTAGAAGACAGACGAAATCACCTAAATCCATGGAATAATATTAGATTTGCGGCTTAACCAACATGCCGGATTTGAAAGATTTATTGCTGATAGAAGGTTTGGGGCGTCGGGATAAAGTAGTCTTTGATTTCATTTTCAACTATTACTACTCGTCTCTTTGTGCATTTTCAATGCAATACCTCAAAGATCGGAATGCCGCGGAAGACCTGGTGCAGGATTTTTTTGTATCACTTTGGTTGGAAGCTTCAGGCCTGCAAATCAGGTCATCAATAAAATCATACCTGTTTACGGGAGTAAAAAACAGGTGTCTTGACTTAAAAAAGCATCAAAAAATAACTGAAAAATACCGGACCTATATTCTTTTTTCCTCAGATAGTGACAGCAATTCTGTCGATCAATATTTTGCAGAGTCCGAATTACGCAATGCCGTTCAGAAAAGTCTGGAGAAATTTCCCCCGAGGTGTCGTGAAATTTTTGAATTAAGTCGTCTTGGCGGCTTATCGAATCAGGAAATATCCGACAAACTTGGCATCTCCAAGCGAACTGTCGAATTGCAAATCAGTAACTCATTGAAAATCCTCCGAAAGGAATTAATTGAATATCTTCCGCTATTGCTGATTTTGTGGCTCTTCAAATAGAAAATACACCTTCTCCTCGATTGCTATAAATATTTGATATTCAATTGCGAAGATGATGATTCTGATTTGCAATTTAAAAACTTATACTAACAGCCTCTTTTCCTATTTTATTAATCCCAACCTTCGACTACTTTGAATTTCAGGGCAGAAATAAATTAAAGAAAAAAAACACTTTTTAGTATATGTGTGCAATTGGCTTTAGTCGTCTTACGTTACGAACAGGCGAAAAAAAATGTATCCTTTTATAAATTTAGTAGATGAGATTTAGTTTCAGTGAAATTGAAGCGCTATTACCCGGCTATTTATCTGGCGATGTGTCTGATAAAAACAGGGCAATAATCGATGAATGGAGAAGTGAATCGCCTGAAAATGAAACGATTTATCTTGAAAGTCTGAAAGCATGGGAAGCAATGATACTGTTGCAGGAGATGGAACAGTTCAATTCTTTCGAAGCTTTAAAAAAAGTCAGTTCAAGATTATCTGAACGCCCTTCCTCACGGTGGTGGGTCACCATTCAACGCGTAGCTGCAATCCTGGTACTCCCAATCTTGGTTTTTTCCGGATATGTCACAACACAAAATTTCTCCATGAAGAAGCTCATGGAAGAACACGTGGTGATGCAAACCGTTTCTTCACGTCAGGGAATGGTTACACAATTTTCACTTGCTGACGGGACCAAGGTTTGGCTGAATTCCGGTTCTGAATTGGAGTTCCCAACCAGATTTGCCGGAGATATCAGGGAAGTTAAGTTAAAAGGAGAAGCTTATTTTGAGGTGTTTAAAAATGAAAAACAACCTTTCAGGGTGAATGCCAAGGATCTCAACATTGACGTTTTAGGAACTTCCTTCAATGTTATAAATTACGATGACGATGTCCAATCAGAAGTAATTCTTGTTGAGGGGAAGGTCAGTTTAACAGGTGATGATGAACATGCAGAAAAGGAATATGGCACGATGCATCCCGGACAACGGGCTGTTTATCACAACGATATTCATAAAGTCGATACTGAGGAAGTTGAAGTTGATAAATATATTTCGTGGCGGGACGGTAACCTGATCTTTCGTGATGACAGTATGGAGGAAGTTGTAAAGCGGTTAAGTCGTTGGTATAACGTCAAAATTGTTATCAATGATCCTGAAATTAAGAGTTATATCTATAAAGCAACTTTCCGGAACGAAAACCTTAACCAGGTACTGAACTTATTAAAACTCTCTGCACCAATTGATTTTCGGATTGTTGAGCGTAAGGCACTTGCAGATGGAGAATTTACAAAACAAAAGATTTACCTGATGAAGAAAAAGAGTTAAAAAAATAACGGGAGTAATGTTTGATCACATCACTCCCGGAATAAAACACGGTTCTCTTTTTGGTCGAAAGAGTGCCGCGATAAATAGTAATAAACTAAATTCATTTCAAAGTTATGGAAAAAACGTTACGTTTAATGCGTAGGTGCCAAAAAAATGTACACCTCCGAAAAATTTGGATGACAATGAAGCTAACTATGGTCTTGTTCTTTCTCGCCATTACCCAAATGATGGCTTCAGAAGCGTACTCCCAAACAACCAAAATGACGCTGCAACTGAAAGATGCAACGGTCAAGGAAGTACTAAACCGGATTGAAGAAAAAAGCGAATTCTTCTTCCTTTACAACAGCAAACTGGTCGATGTCGACCGGAAAGTGTCTGTTGATGTTAATGATCAGAAAATAAGTGAAGTACTTAATGACCTATTCAGGGAAACTGATGTGGTTTTTACTGTTGTTGACCGGCAAATTGTATTGACCAACAAGGCCGACCAAACCAGTCTTGAATTACTCGGCAGCCAGCAGACCGGTAAAAAAGTTACCGGGAAGGTTACTGATTCATCAGGAGCTTCGTTACCTGGCGTTTCTGTGATCGTAAAAGGGACTACTACCGGGATCGTTACCGATTTGAATGGTAGTTATTCACTTCCAAATGTTCCTGAAAATGCAGTTTTGCAATTTTCATTTGTGGGAATGTTAACACAGGAAGTATCCTCTAAAAATAAAACAACCATTGATGTTAAACTTGCCGATGCATCGATTGGAATCGAAGAGATCGTAGCCGTTGGTTACGGTGTGCAGAAAAAGAAGCTTGTTACTGGTGCAACTGTGCAGGTAAAAGGCGAAGAACTTACGAAGTTAAATACTGTATCTCCAATGGCCGCTTTACAAAGCCAGTCATCGGGTGTCAATATTACCAAAGTTTCGGGTGAACCAGGAGCTGGTTTTAAAGTAAATATCCGTGGTATCGGAACTATCGGAAACTCTCAGCCATTGTATGTTGTTGATGGTGCACCAAGGGGCGATATTAATTACCTTGCGCCAAGCGATATTGAATCAATCGATATTCTTAAAGATGCAGCTTCATCTGCAATTTACGGATCAAGGGCTGCAAACGGCGTTGTTTTGGTGACCACAAAACAAGGTAAAGCAGGTAAGATGTCAATTACTTATGATGGCTATTACGGTGTTCAGAACATGTACAAAAGACTACCGCTTTTGGATGCAAAGGAATACCTGATGATTATGAATGAGGCCAATATGAATTCAAATCTTGGCCCGATCACCCCAGCTCAGTGGAACAGCTACCTTGCTCCGGGCGATTATACCAAAATCATGAACGGATCATGGACTGGCACGAATTGGTTAAAGCAAATGGAAAACAAAAATGCCCCAATTCAAAGCCATGCCCTAAACATGAACGGTGGTAATGAATTTTCGAAATACTCTATCGGTTTTTCCTATACATCTCAGGAAGGTATCTTAGGAAGCCCGGTTCAATCCAATTATGACCGCTATTCTTTGCGGATAAATTCCGATCATGTTATCTTACGGAAGGACTTTGATGTGATCAAGATTGGAGAAAACATGTCGGTTTCTTACAATCAAAATCACGGAATTGCTACGGGAAATATGTGGTGGAACGATGTCGCCAATGCAGTTAAAGGACTTCCTGTACTACCAATGTATGCGACAGATAAAACTGATCCTGCCTATCCATACCATTATTCCATTCCCTGGAATACCAACTATTCTAACCCAAATGCTGCAATGGCATTAAGAGGTTCAAATCTGAATAAAGGCCTTAATCTTAATGTTAATGCATATATTGAGATCCAGCCTGTTAAAGGTTTAAAATACAGAAGTAGTTTTACGATGAATCCAAGCGCAAGTTCTTACAGAAGCTGGTCTCCTAAATCTGCTTTAGGTCCGGTTGCAGTTGCTACTACAACAGGTACTTCACAGAGCATGAGCTTCGGAATGGGTGGATACATCTTTGAAAACACTTTAAATTACGATTTCAAGTATAAGGAAGCTCACAATTTCAATGTATTGGTTGGAACAACGGCTGAACGTTGGGGCTTAGGTGAAAGCCTTGCCACCTCAAATTCAGGCAATGTTTTTAACGATTTTAACCACGCTTACATCACTAACGCCAATGTTCCTGCTACAGCAACCATCAGTGGTTCACCATGGGGCAAAGGTGGTTTGCTCTCTTACTTCGGACGTATTAACTATGACTACAAAGAAACTTATATGCTTTCTTTGATCATGCGTGCTGATGGTTCTTCAAATTTTGCAAGCGGACACCGTTGGGGAAAATTCCCTTCTGTTTCAGGAGGTTGGGTAGTATCCAACGAATCTTTCATGGCTTCTACAAAATCATTTATTGATTTCCTGAAAATCCGTGGAAGCTGGGGACAGAATGGTAACCAATCAATACCTGGTTTCCAATATTTGTCATTGATCAGCTATAGCGATGGTAATAACCCTGCCAACTATTATTTTGGTACATCAAAGACTGCTTTGACACAAGGTTCTTATCCTGCAAATATCCCTACTCCGGATTTGAAATGGGAAACTTCAGAACAATTAGACTTAGGAATTGACGCTCGTTTTGCAAAATCAAAATTAAACGTTGCTTTTGATTATTACATCAAAACAACCAAAGACTGGTTAGTTGCAGCACCTGTTTTGGCTAGCTGGGGTGTTATCAATGCCCCTTATATCAATGGTGGCGAGATCCAGAATAAAGGGGTAGAACTTTCTTTAGGATGGAAAGACAATATCGGCGAATTCAAGTATAGTGTTAGCGGCAATGTCAGTTACAACAAAAATGAAGTAACACGGATTGACAACAGCCAGGGTATTATCAATGCAACCAACGTGAAACTTTGGGGTAATGGAACATATGTTGCCCGTGCCCAGGTTGGTTATCCTTTGGGTTATTTCTATGGCTATAATACTGCCGGTATCTTCCAGAACGATGCGGAAGTTGCCAACTATAAAAACTCAAAAGGAAAGGTTATCCAGCCTACAGCACAACCAGGCGACGTGAAGTTTGTGGACCGCAATGACGATGGCATTATCGACGAAAGCGATAAAACCAATTTAGGTAGCGGCAATCCATCAACAATTTACTCCTTAAATCTTAGTTTCGAATACAAAGGTTTTGATTTGGGTATTGCAACCTATGGTGTAGGTGGTAATAAAATTGCCAGGATGTTCCACGATGCAGGTGGCCCACAGGATAATTACACAACTGAAATCTTAGGCAGATGGCATGGTGAAGGCACTTCAAATAAAATACCACGTGTATTGAACGGAGCGTCAATTAACCAGCAGTATACTTCGGATCTTCAGATTGAATCAGGAAATTATTTTAAAATCAGCAACGTAACATTGGGTTACGATTTCAAGAAAATCCTGAAAACGATCCCTCTTGCCCAGTTGCGCTTTTATTGTTCTGTTCAGAACCTTTACACCTTCACCAAATATTCAGGTATGGACCCCGAAATTGGTACAAGTACCGATGATAGTGGTGCCGGATGGGTTCATGGTATCGATTTAGGTTTTTATCCTAATCCAAGGACCATACTGTTTGGAGCAAGTATTAAATTTTAAATGCTGATAAATTATGAAAAGGATATATTTATTATTTTTATCTGCGCTACTTATGGTAGCAGGATGCAAGGAAAGTTTTCTGGATACAGAGAATCTTACACAAAAAAGCAGTTCGAACTACCCCGGTACGCCAGCTGAAGCCGATCAGGCTGTAACAGGTGCCTATTCAGTTTTACCTGGTATGGGCGCAATGTCAAATATCGTTTTGCTTTCTGAATTGATGTCAGATGACCGTTTCGGAGGTGGAGGAATGAATGACCGTGATCCTCAGGCGATCTCTTATTTCCGCGTTGTTAATATGAATGAAACTGCAACAACCTGGTCCAAATATTACCAGGGAATCTTCCGTTGTAATTCACTTTTAAGTTCAATGAAACTGGTTTCGAAATGGGATAATGATGCACAGCGTCAAAGAGTCTTTGGTGAAACCAGCTTTTTAAGAGGCTATTTCTATCTTGACCTTGCACGTTTATACGGACAGGTTCCATTAGTAATCGATCCATTACCGGCGAATAATCCAAAAGCTTCAGCTGACGCGTTATTTGGTCAGATTGCATTGGATCTTAAAAATGCAATTGATTCACTACCAGCTACTAAATTTACGCCTTCATGGAAAGCTACCAATTTAGGAAGAGCATCCAAATGGGCTGCTGAAGGATTGATGGCAAGGGCATTTTTATTCTATACCGGATATTATCAGAAAACTGAAATCGCATTACCTGGTGGTGGAAAAATCACCAAACAACAAGTAATTGACTGGGTTGATGATTGTGTTGCCAACAGTGGTGCATCACTTGTTCCTGATTTCAGAAACATTTGGCCTTACTCCATCAAAGAGGCAACCAATTATGGCTATGCGAAAACGAATGACCTGAACTGGGTTGGCGATGGTAGTAACGAAAGCATCTTTGATGTTGTTTATACTACCCTTAAAACAGACAATTGGGGTCAGAACAACTTCTACAACAATACAATGTGCTTGTTCTTCGGACAGAGAAACCCAACCGCCCAGCTTCCTTTCGGTCATGGATGGGGATTTGGTCCAGTTAATCCTAATTTCTACACGAAATGGGATGTTAACGACATCAGAAGGCAAGGTTCTGTCTGGAAGGTTGATGATACAACCGAAGGTACCGATACCTATGTTTGGGGTTCTGATATGCAATGGAATGAGACCGGCCTTTATGGCAAGAAATACATTCCGATCAATATCAACTACAATGGCTCGGTTGTTAATTACAGTGTGAAACTATATTCTGCACTGAATGACATTCAGCTTGATAATAGCCAAAACCTTATCATCCTGCGTTTAGCTGATGTTATGCTGATGGGTGCTGAACTGGGAAGCAGCAAAGCACAGATTTATATGGATGCAATCAGGTCAAGGGCAAAAATGCCATCTGTTCCTGTAACGCTTGCCAATATCCAGGACGAGCGTCATCATGAACTTGCTTTCGAAGGAATACGTTATTTCGACTTGTTGCGTTGGTACGGTAAAGGTGCCGGCGCGGTGATTAAAGCTGCGAAAACCGGTGCTGTAATCTACAATATGAGTGTTAAAACTACGATTGATCAGGACCGTGGCGGTGCTTATTTCAATATCGACAAAAGGGTTACTGACACAGGCGGATTTTTGATGATCCCTGATGACCAGATCCAGCTCTCGAAAGGGATCCTGATTCAGAATGCAGGATGGACAAGTTCGGCCGATATGATGTTTTAATAATTAATTTTAAAATTAATGTTCATGAAGACAATATTATATAGTCTAATAGGTATGCTGCTGATCGCATCATGCTCAACCATCGAAGACAGAGATCCGCTGGGAGGTATTTTACCTGCAAGCGATTTGAAAATTGCAATTATTCAAAATCCAGCAGGTTCAAACAGTGTTATTCTGCAGAATAAAACTGCAAATGCGATGATGTTCTTTGACTATGGAACAGGTACCACTCACAAAGCGATTGATACCATTTATATTCCATTTAAAGGAACATTCAAATTGAAGTACACTGCCTTTTGCGCCGGTGGTACAATTACTGATTCGACTACGTTTACAATTGCCCAGAATGACGATGCTTTCTTTGATAAGGATAAGGCATGGAAAGGGTTAACAAATGGCGGATCCGGACAAACATGGGTATTTGCAATGGACCATCCTTCGGGACTTCTTGCAGGTAACGGCCCTGAAGATTGTGTTATACCAGGTTGGTGGACAATGACCCCCAGTTCCTATAACCAATCAACTACGAATGACGAGGTTTATATGGACATCACGGGAGCAGCCCACTTTAACCGCACAAAAGGTGACGGAAGTGTTGTTAAGGGTTTCTTCAATGTAATCGCTCCCTATAAAATTAATGGTGGTACTTACTCTGCAATCGAAGTGTTGAATGGTCCTACTTTCCCATGGCCAACCAGCGGTAAATACCATTTTACCAAAATGACTGCTGACGAATTATCGGTTCATGATTTTGGAGCTTATAACATTGCGTTGTATAAACGTAAGGGATTTAAATATTAATATTTTGATCAAATAAATTCAGGGCTGTCACCAGGTAAAGTTGGTGATAGCCCTGTTTTTTAATTCATAGCAAATTTCAAAATGAGACTTCGTTCACTACTTTATCTTTTTTTATTTTCGATTGTGCTTGCATGTAACAACAAGCCAAAAGTAGTAACGAACAAAAACGACCGGGAGATCTGGGCGCTGAAAGGAAAAGTAAAGAGTCTCAACGAAATAAATTATGCGGAGAGTGGTAAATATGCCACAACCCTGCTTTTCAATGTTGATGGAAATGTTGTTCATCAGTCAAGCTTTAATTCTGATGGTTCGCTGATCAGGCGGTGGGAGTACGAGTACGTGAAGGGATTGAAGAAACTACGGCGCTGTTATGTGAAAAATGACAGTCTTTCGTATACCTTATTTTACAACTACGATGGTAACAGAAACCTCATCTCCACATGGATACTGAATTGCGATAGCTCATCACATGTTAGTACTGTTACCGTTTACGATCGAAACGGTCCCTTCAGTGGTGCCATCTTTTCCATAGCTGATCTCTTTCACCAGAAGTTTGTTTCCATCGTAAACGGTAACAGTACTAACATGTGATGAGCTATCGCAATTCAGTATCCATGTGGAGATGAGGTTTCTGTTACCA
>JANYLE010000076.1 GCA_025363795.1 Mariniphaga sp.
CGGGGGATACCATCCTTATCGATATAGCCTCCTTTGCCTTTCACGGTTTGGTCACCACCCGCACAGAACGCTTTGTCGCCTGCACCGGTCAGAACCACCACGTTAATGCGCTGGTCCTCCCTGCAAATACGCAGAGCATCGCTCATCTCATTCACCGTAGTTGGTCTGAATGCATTACGGTAGCGTTCGCGGTTGATGGTAATCTTTCCGATTCCGTCAAAATAGTCGAAGAAAATATCTTTGTATTCCCTGATTGTCTGCCATTCGCGTTGATCCGACATATATTATTTTTTTAATTGTTCAAAACAGTTCTGAAATACCTGCGCGCTGAGTTCTCCATTGGTCAGCACTTCCAGAATTACAGGTCCCGAAAAACCGGGAGCAAAAATAGTATTTAAAGTTTCCGAAAGTTCATTCGGATTTTCAGCTTTCAGGTAAGGTATATTGAACGCTTTTGCCAGACCTTCTGCTTTGTAATCATGTTCTGCCACAAAATGTTCTTTCAAAGCAGGCGATTGTCTGGGTCCACCAATCATGCGGAAGATATTTCCACCACCGTTGTTCAGTACGATGATTCGCAGATTCGCCGGAAAATATTTGTTCATCAAGGCATTCGAATCGTAGAAAAACGACAGTTCGCCCAAAACAATCGTATTTACTGCTCCGGAATAAAGTGCAAATCCTACCGCGGTTGACAAGGAACCGTCGATGCCGCTTGTGCCCCGGTTGCCGAAATACGAAACGCCATTTCCCGGATGGAACATTTGCATCAACCGCACCGAAGAACTGTTTCCCAGGTGAACAACTGACTGCCCCGGAATATGGGAAGCGATGAGCCGGCTTGCGGTCAGATCGCAAAAAGGTGCATTTCCCAAAAAAACATCCTGAAGCTGAATCGCTTTACTTTCAATTGCTTTCCATGTTTCACGGTAAGTGCTCCCGGAATTTTTAACTTCAGGAACAAAATCCTTCAGAAATGAAAGTGCATCGGTGGTAATTACTTCGGAAAGTGAGTTGTAAGTATCGGTATGTTCTGCTCCGGCTGAAATGTGCCAATGTTCGCTGGGTTGGTGCGCCCGGATAAGCAATTTCAGTCTTTTGGAAACAATCTGTTCTCCAAAAGTGAGTAAAATATCAGGTTGAAAATCAATGATATAGTCTTTAGGGATGGCAGCAATGACCGGATCAATTACTTTTAACAAATGAGGACTGTTCAGGTTTGTGATGTGCTCAGCCAAAACAATTGTGCCGGCATCTTCAGCCAGCTGGCTAACCAGTTCATTCAGTTCTTCATCCGGAGAAAGCTGACCAACAATGATCATTTTTTTTGTTGAGGCATTCCATCGTTCAGCCAGTTTCTTCAACTCAGGAAGAGTAATGTGCTGTTCCGATTTGGCACATTGAATATTTCTGAAAGAAGGAAGTTCGCTTTCAACGAGTCCATAGAGTGGTTCGTCCAGCGGGATATTGATATGTACGGGCCCTGCGCTTGAGGATAAGATCAGGTTTAATGCTTCATTAATTAGTAAATTGTTGAGGCGTAAATCATCGGGGCGTTCTGTTTCCAATAGATTGACACTTTTTAGTGCATGGTTGGTGAACAGGTTTTCCTGCCGAACGGTTTGCCCATCGGCCTGATCGACCCACCGGCGTGGCCGGTCAGCTGTAATCACCACCAGTGGAATTTTTTGGTAAAAAGCCTCTGCAATTGCCGGACCGTAGTTGATGGCAGCGGTTCCCGAAGTGCAAACTACCACCACTGGCTTTTTTAGCGCAAGTGCCATTCCAATCGCAAAATAGGCGGCACTGCGTTCGTCAACGACATTGGTGCAGCTAAATTCCGGCAAACCGTAGAAAGTATTGATCAGCGGCGCATTTCGCGATCCGGGCGAAATCACCACATTGGTTATTCCCTTCTGCAACAGAAGCGAAGCCAATTGGTGGATATGCTTTTTATCTGAAATCATTCCGGTTCTGTATTAATTACTGCCAGCAAGGTTTTCGCTTTTTGATTGGTTTCATCCCACTCGCGCTCCGGAACTGATTTTGACGTTATACCGCCTCCGGCATACAGGATGAATTCGTTATTCGTAATTTCCATACAGCGTAAATTTACGAAAAGATTGACCTGCTGATTCAGTTTCCATGGACCAAGGTATCCGGTATAGTATTTTCGGTGATGCCTCTCTTTTTCCCTGATAAATTCATCGGCTAAATTTTTGGGTAAACCACAAACGGCTGGTGTAGGGTGCAATTCGGCTACAAAATTACCCAGACAATTTTCGATTTTTTCAGCCGCGAAAAAGAAGGATGTTTTCAGGTGGGCGACTTTTCCGCTTTCAAGCGTTTCGGGACCGGTCGTCCGGTATTTATGGATATCGAAGCTATGAAATAATTCAAGCATATATCGTGAAATAAATGCTTGTTCTTCAATGTCTTTAGTGTTCCAGAAGTAATCGTCAGAATCATATTTCCTGACTTGTGTCCCAGCCAGCGAAACTGTTTCGAAAAATCTTCCTTCCGATTTGAGTAATACTTCAGGTGTGGCTCCCATCCACATTCCGGCACTTGGCAAATTGACCAGATAGGTGAAGGCATTGGGAGTTTCATCGTGCAATTGGAAAAATATGCTTCCCAGTGACCGGTCAGGTCTATTAATTGGTATTTGCCTGGATATAATCACTTTCGAAAGTTCCCCCCCGCGGATGGCAGCTACCGTTTCTTCGATTGTACGGAGATATTCTTCTTTCGTGCTGATTATGGAATGGTCATCTGCAATTGTATCGGAACTGAACGGTTCGATATTACTGAAATCAAGCTGTTCAGCAGAATTGAAGTCTTCGAGATAAATGGCTGGTTTCAGAAGAATAACCGGGTATTTATCAGTGATTCTGAACGGTGCAAAAACAAATCCGGCTTCGCCATTTAACTGATCGAAACGATCTAAAATTTTAACATCAAATGAGTTTCCAACAACAATCCCGAGGAGGTTATCCATCGGGTTAAACCAACAGGCAAAAGCAATATGTTTTTCAATGAGCTGATCCAGTACCGAAGTTAAATTGGTTTTATTTTCCATTACGTTTTACAATCATGTTGGTCACTCTTGCAGTCGAAATTAGTTTTCCGGCTTCACTTTTTATTTCAATATTCCAAACCTGTGTCTGGATCCCGGAATGTACAATTTCGGCACGGG
>JANYLE010000131.1 GCA_025363795.1 Mariniphaga sp.
ATTCTGCAGTTTTAATTTTCCCCAGTTGAATAACGGATTTCCCCAAAGCTGACCTGTTTCGCTGAAATAATCGGGTGGCACGCCGCCGACTTTGGTTGGCTTTCTTTTTTCATCGAGTAGAAACAATTCCTGGTTGGCCCATACATCAGCGCTGTCGTACGAAACATAGAGGGGAATATCACCGAATATTTTAATCCCCCGGCTATTTGCATAGCTCTTCAGTGTATGCCATTGCCTGAAAAATACAAACTGTAAAAACCGCTGGTATTCTACATCTTCGCGATAGGTTCGGTAGTAGAGGTGTAGCGTCTCATTTTTACGTTTAACTAATGATTCTTCCCAGTAACTCCAGTCTTTTCCTTTAATGTTCTTCCGACAGGCGTAAAACAGTGACCACGATTCGAGCCACCACGCATTTTCACTCCAAAACCGAAGGTAATCATCCCAGCCAAAACCTCCTATCTCGCGAAAACGGAGAAATGCTTTATGCAGATGTGGTTCGCGGAACTTCCTGACGCCGTGAAAATCGACCTCTTCTGTTGGGAATTTCTTGTTTACAATCAATTCGCCGCTTTCCAGTAATCCCATTTCAACCAATTGATCGAGATCAATCAGGTCTGCATTTCCTGCAAATGCAGAATAACATTGGTAGGGAGAATGACTGAAGTCTGTCGGCCCAAGTGGTAGTATCTGCCAGACCTTTTGTCCCGATTCAGACAACCAATCTACAAACTTGCGTGCTTCCTCACCAAGTGAACCGATCCCATATTTCCCCGGAAGGGAAGTTGGGTGTAAGAGAATTCCGGAACTACGAACTGCCATAATAAGAAAATGAAAAAATGAAAGAATTAAAGAATGAAGGAATTAGAAAATGAAAGAGTTAAATAATGAAGGAATTAAAGAATGTGACAATTATTTTTCAATCTTTCATTTGCTTTTTGCCGTTTTTAAGATGGATGTGATTATGAGAATGATTTCGTTGCAATCGTTTAATCTTTACTACTTAATTGTTTTTGACCGATTAATTCTTTCACTCTTTCATTCCTTCATTCTTTCATTTATTTGAGATATTTATCAAGCCATTGGAAGAACACCCTTTGCCAAAGGATGCCGTTTTGTGCCTGTAAGACCCAATGACTCTCATCGGGGAAAAACAGGAACTCTGCCGGAATGCCTTTAAGGACTGCTGAATTATACGCACCCATCCCTTGTGTGTAAGGTATGCGTAAATCCTTCTCCCCGTGAATTACAAGGATCGGCGTATCCCAGTTTTGCACAAACTTATGCGGAGAAAAATTCTTATAGGTGTTTTGCGCCACCTTGTTATTAAGATCCCAGTAGGCACCACCATTGTCCCAGTTCACAAACCACATCTCTTCGGTGGTCGAATACATGGCTTCGAGGTTAAAGATGCCGCAATGCGAAATAAATGCCTTGAACCGTTTCTCATGATGACCAGCCAGATAATACACAGAATATCCGCCATAGCTTGCACCAACTGCACCCAGATGATCCTTGTCGACATAAGGCTCTTTGGCCAGTGTGTCAATCGCGGTTAAATAATCTTTCATGTTCTGACCGCCATAGTCGCCCGAAATCTGTTCGTTCCATGCCTGTCCAAAGCCGGGAAGGCCGCGTCGGTTGGGAGCTACGATGATATAATTGTTGGCTGCCATCATCTGGAAGTTCCAGCGGAACGACCAAAACTGACTTACCGTACTTTGTGGTCCACCTTCGCAATATAACAACGCCGGATATTTTTTGGCAGGATCAAAATGAGGTGGATAGATCACCCAAACTAACATTTTTTGCTTGTCGGTTGTTGTGATCCAGCGGCTTTCGACTTTCCCGAATGTCAACTGATCCATAATCCCTTTCGTAACAGTGGTAATGGGTTCGTCTTTTCCTGTTGCAGGATCAACACGGTAAATTTCGGCAGGCTGTGACATCGAAACCTTTGTTGCCACCAATTGATTGCCGGCCAAAAATACATTCTGGTAGTTGTGAACGCCATCGGTGATGCGCGTAAATTTTCCGTCGGCCAGATCGAGTTTGAAAATCTCGTCCGTAGCGTGTATGTCTGAGATAAAATAGATGGATTTGCTGTCTGCAGTCCAGGTAAGACCTGTCACATTCTGATCAAAACCAGCTGAGTAATCTTTCTTTTCGCCTGTTTTCAGGTCGGCGATAAACAGCCTGTTCTTATCGGCTTCATAGCCATCGCGGGCCATACTTTCCCATGCAATTTTTGTTCCGTCAGGCGAGAAAACTGGGTTAATATCGTAACCCATCATCCCTTCGGTGAAATTGGTGGTTTTCCCGGTTTCGAGATTATAGAGATAAATATCTGAATTGGTTGAAAGTGCATAGTCTTTACCCACTTTCTTCTTGCAGGTGTAAGCCACCGTCTTGCCATCGGGACTCCAGTTGATCTGTTCGATACCTCCCCATGGTTTACCAGGTGAATCAAAACGCTCACCCTCCATGATGTCTTTCTCACCCATTATCGTACCATCGTTATAATTGGCAATTATAACATGTTGATAGGTATAATCGGACCAACTGTCCCAATGACGGTACATAAGGTCTGTCTCGAGACGGGCATTGGCCAGCGGAAGATCGGGATAGAGATCATGAATATCTTTGTCGAGTTTCACCGACCTGATATAGACCAGGCTCTTTAAGTCGGGCGAATACAGAAAACCCGAAATGCCATCGGGAACGTTCGAAACCTGTGTGTTACCCGTTCCGTCGGGATTCATCTCCCACAACTGGGAACTGCCCGATTTTGATGAGATATAACCGATCTTTTTTCCGTCGGGACGCCATTGTGCTTCCGCTTCTTTCTCAGGCGAATCGGTTAGTTTTTTGGCCGTACCGCCGGCAACGGGAATCGAATAGATATCGCGGTACGATTTATTTTCGGCAATATTGAAATAAGTCACATCGTAGATGACCGATTTCCCGTCGGGGGAAACCTGCGTACCACCCACGCGGCCAAACGACCACAATACTTCGGGTGTCATCACATCCGAAGCCAGTTTTGGCGTTTCGGGGGTATAATTCCCTTTCGCGGGAACAGCTTTTTCATTGTTCATACAGGCTGAAAAAAGGGTAACGATCAGAAAAAATGCAAACAGTTTTCTCATGGCTCAGTTTTATTTGACACAAAAATAAACGGATTTGGTTGAACTGCAATAAAAAACCTGCGAAAGGAAGATCTGCAGGTTTTTAAATGGGAATGGAATAAAATGTTGGCAATTAAGATTTGGTAAACCTTATTTCTGCTGGTTCCAATCTTTATAATTGAATATCGGTGGTCTCTTTTTAAAGCAAGTTAAAGGATCATTGATTTAAAGTCGGATATCGGGCTACCTTGTTGCCTTATTTTATGTGCTCCGAAATACATTCTCAACTTATTTGACTCTTTTATAGGTAAATGTATTACCACGTCCCATAAAGGAAATCGATAGTGTTGTAGCATCGAGCTTTTCAATGTAACAGCAAAGGTCATCACCCATGATAGAAATATAGCGGTCTTTTTCTTTTGCCACTACCGTATCTTTGTTTGAATCGTTCACACATTTATCGGATAAAACATACGCTGACTCATCCCAATCTTCCATCCCTTCTGAAATCTCCTTCCGCTGATTCTTCTCAAAAATTACAAAATTCGTTTTATCTTCCACACTTTGCCATTTGCCCTGCAATAAATCATAGTTGGATTTTTGGGTCGTTGGCTTTGCCTGTGCCTCTTTTGACGCATCAACCGGTTTAACAACCTTACCCTTTACAGTCTCTTTTACTGGCGTCGCGCCATATGTATTTGTTATGCCACTGCCTGTCCATATTAGTGTTACAACCACAAGGAGGATCAGATTTGGGATTATTTTTCTCATTTTCAAGCTATTTAATAATTTCTTTTTATTCAGTCATTCGTTCTGTTCAACGCAAATCTAAGGAACTAATCCTGTTTGAGCAAAATAAAGCGTCCTTAATATCAGATATAATTTGGTGGTAGCCGGTACTTCCTCTTTTCCTGCTTTTTCAACAGG
>JANYLE010000154.1 GCA_025363795.1 Mariniphaga sp.
TTTGAATCGCTCGAAGATTTTCAAAATAACTTCGAAATAATTGTACCAGAGCACTTTAATTTTGCTTACGATGTAGTTGATGAATATGCCCGAACCAACCCTTCCAAAAGGGCGATTTGCTGGGTGAATGATCAGGGCGAAGTCCACAATTTCACATTTGCTGACCTGAAAAAGGCAAGTGATGAAACAGCTTCTTTTTTTCAGTCGCTGGGAATCGGTCGTGGCGACAAGGTAATGTTGATCCTGAAAAGGAGGTTTGAATTCTGGTTTTCTATTCTTGCCTTACATAAAATTGGTGCCATTGGTGTTCCCGCAACCCATTTGCTGACTCATAAAGACCTTAGCTACAGGAACAATGCAGCAGGCATAAAAATGATAATTTCGGTTTCAGAACCTGAATTAATCAACAGTATCAACGAATCGATGGTTGAATCGCTTACCGTTAAAACGCTTGTTTCAGTTGGCGACACAACACCAGAGGGCTGGGTTTCTTTTCATGAAGGTGTGCAAAATGCATCTCCTTTTGTTAAACCTCAGGGTGAAGCAGCGGCAAAGAATTCAGATATTTCATTGTTGTATTTTACATCCGGAACCACTGCAAATCCCAAAATGGTGGTTCACGATTTTACCTATCCGTTAGGTCATATTGTGACTGCAAAATATTGGCAAAATGTTGTAAATGACGGACTCCACTTTACAGTTTCCGACACAGGATGGGCTAAATCGGTATGGGGAAAACTATACGGACAATGGTTGGTCGGGGCTGCTGTGTTTGTTTATGACTTCGAGAAGTTCGTACCGGAAGATATACTTGAGAAGATCAGCACTTTTGGAGTTACAAGTTTTTGTGCACCTCCTACCATTTACAGGTTTTTGATCAGGGAAGATTTTTCAAAACATGACCTTAGCAAGTTGAAATGGGCATCCGTTGCCGGAGAACCCTTAAATCCGGTTGTTTACGATACCTTTTTTAAACAAACGGGTTTAAAGCTCAGGGAAGGATTTGGTCAGACCGAAACTACCTTACAGATTGCCACTTTCCCATGGATGGAACCTAAACCAGGGTCGATGGGCGTTCCTTCGCCACAGTTTGATGTTCAGTTACTCGATGGCGAGAATAAACCAAGTGAAGATGGCGAGGTTGGACAGATAGTTATCCGTACCTCTGAAAAAGTCCCTGTTGGCTTGTTTGGTGGCTATTACCGTGATGAAGAGAAAACTGCCTCATGCTATTTTGGGGGAAATTATTATACAGGAGATTTGGCATGGCGCGACGAAGATGGTTATTACTGGTTTGTCGGACGTGTTGATGATGTGATTAAAAGCTCCGGCTACCGGATCGGGCCTTTCGAAGTTGAAAGTGCCCTGATGACACATCCGGCTGTCATTGAATGCGCTATTACCGGTGCGCCGGACGAAGTTCGCGGTCAGGTAGTGAAAGCATCAATCATTCTGGCTCCCGAATACCGGCCTGGAAGCCCTGAATTGGCAAAAGAGATCCAGGAACATGTTAAATCCGTTACCGCGCCTTATAAATATCCTCGTATCGTGGAATTTGTAACCGAATTGCCTAAAACGATCAGTGGCAAAATCCGGAGAGTTGAAATCCGGGAGCGAAGTAATAAAAAGGAACTATGAACAAATTGCTAATGATCGGTACTTCAGTAGTACTTTTTGCTTTGGTCTTTTATTCAATTGGTATTTTTACCGAACAAAAGCATAAAAAAGTGCTGCCCCGTGTTCTGACGTTTCTGACATTGGGAATTATTGCCGATATCATTGCAACTGCCTTAATGATAGCTGGATCCTCAAAAGGGATTTTTACGCTACATGGCATTATTGGTTACGCAGCACTTTTGGGAATGTTGATTGACAATGTACTGATCTGGCGAATACGGCTGAAAAGCGGTATTGGAGCAGGCGTATCAGATGCCATTCACCGCTACTCACGCTATGCTTATATCTGGTGGGTGGTCGCTTTTATTACCGGAGGTTTGCTGGTTGTTGTTTCAAGGATGGGATAGGTTTCCAACTGGCACCTCAATTGAAGTAATTTTTTTGCTATGTCGTTGTTGTATAATAAAATAGTAGTGAAGATCGGAAGTAACGTTTTGACCCGTGAGGATGGGATGCTTAACGTTACGATGATGGCGCATCTTGTCGATCAAATTGTTTCGCTGCGGAAATCCGGTTTGCAGGTGATCATTGTTACCTCGGGGGCAGTTGCCGCCGGACGGGCAGAATTGGAGCTAAAGCATAAACTCGATCCTGTTTCGAGCCGCCAGTTATGGTCGGCGGTGGGGCAGGTGAAGCTGATTAACCGGTATGCGGACCTTTTTCATGAACACGGAATTGCATGTGCCCAGGTACTAACGACAAAAGAGAATTTCAGCGACCGGCTTCATTACCTCAATATGCGCAACTGCATGACAACTTTGCTCGAAAATGGCGTCGTTCCGGTTGTCAATGAGAATGATACAATATCTGTAACCGAATTGATGTTTACGGATAATGATGAGCTTTCGGGGTTGATTGCCTCGATGATGGATATGGAAGCACTAATTATTTTGACGAATGTCGACGGTGTATATACTGGTTCACCCGATGAACCTGAAAGTAAACTTATTTCATCAATTAGGCCGGGAGAGACGCTTGATACCGATGCTATCTCAACAAAAAAGTCTAATTTTGGAAGGGGAGGAATGCTGACAAAATTTAAAATTGCTTCCAAACTGGCCGGACAAGGAATTTCAGTTCATATTACTAACGGTACGAAATTAAATTCCTTATCTAATATATTGAAATGTAGTAATAAAGCTGTTCATACGCATTTTGTTGCCGCCCTTAAGAAGTCGACAGGCGTTCGAAAGTGGTTATCCCATTCCGACGATTTTGCCAAAGGTGAAGTGATGATCAACGAAGGGGCGCGTGAAGTGCTGTTATCTGACAAAGCAGTTAGCTTACTGTTGATAGGAATTACCCATGTTGAAGGCTTTTTTAAAGAAGGCGATATTGTAAGGGTGAAAGATATGAACGGCGAATTACTGGGATTGGGAAAGGCTTCATTTTCCTCGGAAGAGGTGCTAAAAGAGATGGGCGGCAAAAAGTCGAAGCCATTTATCCATTACGATTATTTATACCTGTTATAACCAAAGCCATGAACCTTCACGAACAATTTGAGAATGCCTTAAGTGCCAGCCGGGCGTTAAATCTGCTGAGTGTCGGAAAGATTAACGAGTTGCTGATTAAAATTGCTGGTGCGGCAGATAAGAGTGCTGATTTTATTCTTCGCGAAAACCAGAAAGACCTGGCACATATGGATAGTTCGGATCCGAAGTTCGACCGTTTGAAACTAACCGCTGACCGGATCAAGTGTATTGCCAATGATATTCGTAATGTGGCTTCATTGCCTTCGCCAATCGGAAGGGTTTTGTCCCAAAATGTTCCTCCCAGCGGATTGAAAATCACGAAGATCACGGTCCCTTTTGGAGTGATTGGAATCGTTTATGAAGCACGCCCCAATGTTACATTCGATGTATTTGCACTTTGCCTTAAATCAGGAAATGCCTGCGTTTTAAAAGGGGGAAGTGATGCTATAAATTCTAACCAGGCAATTGTAAGTGTTATTCATAAGGTGCTCGATATCGCCGGCGTAAATAAAAATATACTGACCCTTCTACCATCCGGCAGAGAGGCCACAACTGCCTTACTGAATGCCCGTGGATATGTTGATTTGCTGATTCCCCGCGGCAGCCAGGGATTGATCGACTTTGTCCGGAAAAATGCCACCATTCCCGTGATCGAAACCGGAGCCGGAATCTGCCACACCTATTTTGATGAGTTTGGGGATCTTACTAAAGGAAGTGTGATCGTAAACAATGCCAAGACCCGTCGCGTAAGTGTTTGTAATGCGCTTGATTGCCTGATCATTCATGCCTCACGGCTACCTGATCTGAAGGAACTTACAAAATTGCTGGCCAAAAGTGATGTTGAAATCTTTGCAGATAAGCAGTCACACAATGTACTCGAAGGGAAATATCCTTATCATCTGCTCCAGCCAGCCACGGCCGAATCATTTGGAACGGAATTCCTTTCCTACAAAATGGCAATAAAAACGGTTGCTTCCTTCGACGAGGCCATCGCCCATATCGCTAAATACGGTTCAAAACATAGCGAAGCAATAATTTCTGAGAACAAAGAGCACTGCGATTTGTTTTTAAAGGTTGTTGACGCTTCAGCCGTTTATGTAAATGCAAGCACAGCTTTTACGGATGGTGCGCAGTTCGGGTTAGGTGCTGAAATTGGGATTAGTACCCAGAAATTGCACGCCCGCGGTCCGATGGCGCTTGAGGAACTGACAAGTTATAAATGGTTGGTCGAAGGTGACGGACAGATTCGTCCCTGATCTTATCATTTCAATAAGTACTTAAGTAATTGGAACAATATAATGTTGTATGAGTTGTTTAGACTGTAGGCTTTTAGATCGTAGGCGACAAGGCTGTAAGTGCTTGTATTGCATATGCTTTTATTTCTGTCTTCTGCCTTCTTACTTCTTCCCAAAAAACGACATTATTTAGTTCACATTACTTAAATGACTTTTAACGAAGATATTTCTTTCCGAACCGGTTCTTAACAGATGATCACCTGGAACCGGAACTATTTCTCTTAAGAAAAAACATTATCACTCAGTAATATGCGACATTTTACTTCAGTTTACGACCTTCCCAGTCTGGAAGAAGCTATCAAAACAGCCCGGGAAATCAAAAGTAACCCATATGGCTTTCAACATTTGGGTAAGAATAAAACGATGGTTTTGATCTTTTTTGATTCAAGTCTTCGTACCCGCTTAAGTACCCAGAAGGCAGCAATGAATCTTGGGATGAATACGATGGTTCTCAATGTGAATCAGGATGGCTGGCGGCTCGAATCTGAGTTGGGTGTGGTGATGGATGGTGACAAAGTGGAGCATTTGCGCGAAGCAATTCCCGTTATCGGACGCTATTGCGACATTATAGGTGTGAGGGCATTTGCCCGTTTTGAAAGCAAGGAGGATGATTATACAGAGAAGATCCTTAACCAATTTATAGAATTTGCCGGAGTACCGGTTGTAAGCATGGAAGCTGCAACGCGCCACCCGCTGCAAAGCTTTGCCGATCATATGACGATTGAAGAACATAAAACCAAAGCACGTCCCAAAGTTGTGATGACCTGGGCACCACATCCGCGCGCACTTCCACAGGCGGTGCCTAATTCATTTGTCGAATGGATGCGCCAGACTGATTACGACCTGGTAGTGACTCATCCTAAAGGCTATGAACTTGATCCCAAATTTATGGGAGATCTTAAAGTGGAATACAACCAGGACAAAGCTTTTGAAGGTGCCGACTTTATCTACGCAAAAAACTGGTCATCCTATACCGAATACGGCGAAATCCTTTCAAAGGACATGAGTTGGACGGTCACGCCAGCTAAAATGGCGCTGACTGACAATGCGAAGTTCATGCATTGCCTTCCTGTTCGCCGGAATATGATTGTTTCGGACGAAGTTCTCGACGGACCCGCCTCGATCGTGATTGATGAAGCAGAAAATCGTGTATATTCGGCGCAAACAATTTTAAAATTGATATTGGAAGGATAGTATGCGAGATCATTTGATAATCATAAAAGTAGGCGGAAAGATCGTCGAGGAGGAAGATTCCCTCCGGTCCCTGTTAAAGGACTTTTCGCGCATCGCGGGTGGTAAAATTCTCGTTCATGGAGGGGGAAAAACGGCCACTGCATTGGCTGAAAAGCTCGGAATCGAGACCAAAATGGTGGATGGACGCCGAATTACCGATGCTGAAACGCTCAAGGTGGCGACGATGGTCTATGCCGGTTTAGTGAATAAAACAATTGTTGCCGGATTGCAGGCATTAGGAAATAATGCGATCGGACTTTCGGGAGCAGATCTTGATATCATCAGGGCAGTCAAACGACCCGTTGGCGCGGTAGATTATGGTTATGTTGGCGATATTAACTGGGTCAATGCGCAGGCCATAGCCGAATTATTGGACAACGGTGCAATTCCCGTACTTGCTCCGATTACACACGATGGTAAAGGCTCACTGCTGAATACCAATGCAGATACAATTGCCTCCGAAGTTGCAACTTCGTTAAGCAGCAGGTACGAGGTGCGCTTAATATTTTGCTTCGAAAAGCATGGTGTACTGTTGAATGAAGCCGACGATAAATCGGTTATTCCAGAAATTGATCCAGCGCTTTTTGAAGAACTCAAAGCAAAAGGTACGATATCGGGTGGAATGATCCCTAAACTCGAGAACGGGTTCAATGCCCTTCGTCGTGGGGTTAGCATGGTGGTGGTCACGAATGCACAGGGACTTTCGGGCGGTTTACGGGGAACGAGGTTAGTACTTTAATCCCATGGTGAAAGACGAAATCGTATCCGACAGCATTGCGCTATTAATGGCCATGATCGAAATCCCTTCGCTGAGCCGCGAAGAGAAAGCTGTGGCCGATTACCTCGAAGAAAAGTTTATCCAATGGGGCCTTCACCCGACCCGGAATGGCAATAACCTTTGGATGCGTAATGCAAAATGGTCTGAAGGAAAGCCGGTTATATTGCTTAACTCACATGTCGATACGGTTCATCCCGCCAGGGGATGGACTTACGAACCTTATAAAGCAACAGTAGAGGAGGAGCGGATTACGGGACTTGGCAGCAACGATGCCGGAGCCTCAGTGGTTTCGTTGTTGGGGTTATTCCGCCATTTTTACGAAACCGATAATTTACCCTTTAACCTGATTTATTGTGCCAGTGCCGAAGAGGAAATTTCGGGTGAGCATGGCGTAGCTTCAATACTGAATCAACTTGGAAAAATTGACCTGGCCATTGTCGGTGAGCCTACCCAAATGCAGATTGCAATTGCTGAAAAAGGGTTGATCGTTCTCGATTGTGAAGCAAAAGGGAAATCTGGTCATGCCGCACGCAACGAAGGTGAGAATGCCATTTACAAAGCCATAAAAGATATACAGATCCTTGAAGCCTACAGGTTTCCGTTGGAGTCAGAAGTTCTTGGGCCGGTAAAGATGACTGTTACACAGATAGAGGCTGGACAACAGCACAATGTAGTCCCCGATTCATGCCGTTTTGTGGTGGATGTACGGACCAATGAGCACTATTCGAACGAAGAGGCTTTTCAGATTATTAAAGGGCTGATACAATCCGAAGTGCGTCCCCGCTCTTTTAGGTTGAACTCATCGGGCATCAATGCCGATCATCCTTTGGTACAAAGTGGCCTAAAAATGGGACTTCAGATTTACGGTTCACCAACCACTTCCGATCAGGCGGTGATCCCTTATCCTTCTATCAAAATGGGTCCAGGTGACTCGGCCCGCTCTCACACTGCCAACGAGTATATCCTTGTCACTGAAATCAGCGATGGCATTGCTACTTATATCAGGCTTTTGGAAGGACTGAAATTCTGAGATCTATTCTAAATCCAATAAAAAACGATGTTAACAGACGATAAGTGCCGATACATGCATGCGGCCATACAAAAGGCGGAAGAAAATTTCAAGTCGGGTAATGGCGGTCCTTTTGGAGCCGTGGTTGTTCGCGATGGCGAAATTGTGGCTGTTGCCGGTAACTGTGTAACATCAACCAACGATCCAACGGCACATGCCGAAGTGGTGGCCATACGTGAAGCCTGTAAAAAGCTGGAAACCTTCGATCTCTCGGGGTGTGAAATATATGCGAGTTGCGAGCCTTGCCCCATGTGCCTGAGTGCCGTGATGTGGGCGCGCATCGGTAAACTCTACTACGCTGCCGACAGGGCCGATGCCTCGCGTGCCGGATTTGATGATGAACTTTTTTATACCGAACTTGCTTTGCCGGCTGACCAGCGCAATCTTCGACCGATCCAACTACTCCAGGAAGAGGCGGTTAAAGTATTTGACAAATGGGTTGATACGACAGATAAAATACTGTATTAAAGGCTGTCCGCTCTTCTGGATTGCCCTTTTACTTGTGTTCTGTCGCTGATACTATTTTCTACCTGACCATCACTACGATTCTTTCATCCCCGGCTATTACATTCCGAAGACAAAGAAGACAACCATCCACCCTTGGCCCGAAGTGTATGTCACCCTCGCCTGCAAGTGTATGTCACCCTCGCCTGCAAGTGTATGTCGCCCTCGCCTGCAAGGGTAAGTCACCCTCGCTTGCAAGGGTAAGTCACCCTCG
>JANYLE010000184.1 GCA_025363795.1 Mariniphaga sp.
GCACATACACAAGCTGCTTCATGTACCGATTGCCATATGGGAACGATGGTTGGAAGATCAGGTGGTCATACCTTTAGTGCAGCAGGCAAATTTGACGGATGTAATGCTACAGGTTGTCACTCAACTGCTATTACTGCATCAAGCACTACACTTTGGATTAATCCACGTAATGAAATCAAAGCCCTATTAACAGCTCTTTCAGCTAAACTAACAGTTGGTGGCGTTGAAATTATGAACAGGAATGGTGATTCAGCAACCAACCTTTGGTACGGTATAACAGCAAACAACTATGATGGTTATCTGAATGTTTACGACCCAATTACGAATCCTACAGGTCAAACATACAATGCAAGTAGTTTCAGGTATGTTGGTAACCCTCCTGCAACCTGGTCACAAGCTCAGAAAGATTACAATGCCACATTACCCGTTCTTACACTGTCAAATGCCCAGATGGGTGCTCTTATCAACTTCCAGTTGTGCTTAAGAGATTATAGTTTAGGTATTCACAATTTCGCTTATACTAAGGCTTTGCTTACAAATACAATTGCAAAACTTTAATAAGGTATTAATGTAATCAAATATAAAAAAGGCTTCTTTTTTAAAAAATTGAAGCCTTTTTTGGTATAAACATTAAAAATAGAGCACCATGAAAAAGCGTCCAATATTCCTTATTTTAATTTTATTTTCACTATTCTTAGGTAGTTGCAAATACGATTTTATTCTGCCTGAGCCAACAGTTCCGATTGATAACGGTGGAAACCCGATCAGTTTTGCAACACAAATAGCACCAATTTTTTCAGCCAGTAATAAATGTACCGCTTGTCACAATCCAGGTGGACAAGCGCCTGATTTGTCAGCGGCCAATGCTTTTTCGCAAATCACTGCGAAATATCTAAATACCACCACACCGGAAGCGAGTCCAATTTATGTCTTTCCTTCACCGACCAACACTACAGGTCATACCTGGAAAAAGTATACGGCCAATGAAGCTGCACTTGTTCTTGCATGGATAAAAGAAGGAGCTAAAAACAATTAATACTCGCAGATATGAAAAAAAATATACTATTTATAACTCTTTTATTACTTATTTCCACTTTCGCTTTCGCGCAGGAAGATTCGACTGGGGTGAAAGTGAAAGACAAACCAGTAAGATCACCTTTTGAGAGCGGCTATCTAATCGATGCACAAACAACAGTTATACCAAATGCTCATACATTGGAGTTTGTTATACAACACAAATTTGGGAGTGTTGAGAATGGCCATTCGGACTTATGGGGTATTTATGCCGCGGGTTCAAACATCAGACTTGGACTGAACTATGTTCCAGTAAAAAATTTCCAGATCGGTCTCGGAATGACGAAGAAGAATATGGCCGTCGATGCTAATGCTAAATGGACGATTTTTCAACAAACACGTAAAAATACACACCCGATTGCTGTTGCATTATTTGGTAATGTCGCATTTGACGGAAGAAATGAAACTGCTTTTGAATCAGGAATGGTAAGAATCGCATCCGATAAGCTACCAGTACATTTTAGATTTAACGATCGGGTGAGTTATTTTTCGGAATTGATCATTGGTCGAAAATTCAACGACTGGTTATCGCTCCAGGCTGGATTAAGTTTCACCCATTACAATGCAATAGGCGTAGTTTATGACCACGACAAAGTTGGTGTTCATTTTAATGGCCGTTTGAAAGTATCTCCACAGGGATCGATTATTTTCAATTATGACAATCCGTTGAAAATTAAAAAAATCTCGGAACAACTTGAGTGGACCAACCATCCAAAACCAAATGTTTCCTTCGGATACGAAATTTCGACCAGTACACATGCTTTCCAGATTTACGTAAGTGCAACAAATAGCATCTTACCACAGGATAATATGATGTGGAATCAAAATGACTTTTTTGCAGGGAAATATGCTATAGGTTTTAACATTACCCGTTTGTGGGGATTTTAATAACTCAATTTAGGTTATATCTCATAAAATTTATAGTTTTATTGAATATTTAATTCACAAAATTTTAAAAATATGAAAAGAGGATTAATTAATTTACTTGGCGGAATTGGCATGATGGCCATCGCAATTGTACTTTTTGCTTTTGTTGCACCTCAGGATCAAAAGTTGGGTGCTGCCTGGAAAATTCCAGCAGAGTATAAAACCATGAAAAATCCGCAGAAAGCAACTCCCGATCTTTTGAATGTAGGCAAAATGGCTTATGCCAAATCCTGCAAATCATGTCACGGTGGAGCTGGTTTAGGTGATGGTCCTAAAGCTAGCAGCATGAAAACAAAAATTAATTCGTTTAAAGATGCCAAGTTCCAGGCTCAGACTGATGGTGAAATCTATTTCCAGTCGTTCATTGGCCGGGATGATATGCCAAATTTCGAGAAAAAAATTCCTGAGTTGGAAGATCGTTGGGCAATCGTAAATTACATTCGTACTTTGAAATAAACAATCATTTCTATAGATGCTGGAGTCCGAAATCCGGACTTCAGCATTTTTATTTAATAGCATATTATGCGAAGCTATCTTCATTTTGTCGTTGTAATCATTTTGATTTCTTTTTTCTCACCAACTCAGGCCCAGAATCAGGCGCTCGCCCCTGAAAATGATTTATGCCTGAAGTGTCACACCAACCAAACCATCACCTTTCTTAATACCTTAACCAAACGTCAGGACAAACGGATGATGAATCCGTTGTATATTTTAAACAAAGACCATCTGGCAGCAGGGGTTCACGCAAAATTTAAATGTACCGATTGCCATTCTGCAGATTACAGCAAGTATCCCCACAATGCAGAGCTAAAACTTGAGCCATTAAGCACTTGTCTGGATTGCCATGGAGGTGATGCCAAATATGCTGCTTATAAATTCGAGAAAATTGATGAAGAATTTCAGAAAAGTGTACATTTTCAAAAGGTAGGCGAAAGTTTTACCTGTTCAAAATGTCATAATCAACATTACTACCAGGCGAAATCACGCAATAGTTCTGAAGTCGGCGAAATCGTTGGATTCAGCAACGATATGTGCATGTCCTGTCACAGCAACAACAATAAATTCCTTTTATTTTCGAATAAACTTAAACCAGAACTCAGCCAGATTCATGACTGGCTACCTAATCAGGAGTTGCATTTTAAGAATGTAAGATGTATAGAATGCCACACGGTCGTGGTTGATTCGTTGTCGGTTTCACACAATATTCTCCCGAAAGAAAAAGCACTGAAGAATTGTGTCGAATGTCATTCAAAAAATTCGATGCTTGAAGCTTCCTTATACAAATATAAAAATATTCAAACCCGCACTGAAAAAGGCAAGTTAAACTCCATAATTACAAATAAGTCGTATATCATTGGAGCTTATCAGAATGAATGGCTGAACAACTTTAGCATTATCATATTTCTAATGGCGCTTGTTGGCATTAGTATTCATCTGATTATTAGAATAATAAAAAAATAAGTTTATGACTTCTGAAAGCAAAATCTATTTTTATCCCATTTGGCTGAGAATTTGGCATGGAATCAACGCACTAAGTATCTTAGTTTTGATTTTTACCGGAATCAACATGCAATATGCCAACCAGAATTTCAAATTAATGGACTTTGAATTGGCTGTTAATCTTCATAATATATTTGGAATTACCGTAACATTAAATTACCTGCTTTTTTTCATCGGGAATATGATGACTTCCAACAAAAAGTACTACCGTCTTAAAATGAAAGGCTTAATAAAAAGGCTAATCTTACAGGTAAATTATTATACTTCCGGAATGTTCAAAAATGAAAATCCACCCTTCCCGCTGAACGAAAAACGGAAATTCAATCCGATGCAAAAAGTCACTTATTTATTAGCAATGTACATTTTTGTTCCAGGCTTAATTATCACAGGTTTAGCCCTGCTCTTCCCTGAAACGATCATCGAAGAAGTCTATTCCTTGAGTGGTATCTTTATGACTGCAGTCTTACATGCCAGCCTTGGTTTTCTGGTTTCTATATTCCTGGTTATCCATTTATATGTTGCTTCAATTGGCAAGCATCCTTTAAATAACTTTAAAAGTATCATCGACGGCTACCACGACATCAGCGGACATTAACTTATTATACAGCAAATTTGACTTCACATAATTGAAATATCCTGATTTAAAATGCTTAAGTCAGGATATTTTGTTTTAATAGTTTCCGAATCTCCCATTTTTTCGTTTATTTTATATCAATTAATTAATACACTTATATCAAGAGAATCAATCAAAGTTAATCTGATATCATTTCTATTTTTGACCATTCATTCTTCTTTGCGTTGCTAAATTAAAAACCGCATCATTTGGCTTGGTATTTGCAACACAACCTGAAATCACAGGATAGCAAAAAGACGAAATTCAAAATGAGGAGTGATTCAAATTAATAATGCAACTGTGAAGTTTAACCATTTAAAAATTGAAATGATGAAGAAGAATTTAAGTAGGTTGTTTTGGAGCATGAGTGTTGCTTTTTGTATGATTGCAATTTTCGCATTTACCGTTCCACAAGATCAAAAAGCGGGTGCGCCATGGAAGATTCCGGCCACTTTTAAAGCCAGCGCTAACACCTTCAAGGGTGCTGCTTCCGAGAAAGTCGGTAAATTGCTGTATGCCAAGCATTGCAAATCATGCCATGGTAATATTGGAGAAGGTGACGGCCCTAAAGCTTCGAGCATGAAGACTAAAATCGAATCATTTAAAGATCCGAAATTCCAAGCTCAGGCAGATAAGGATATCTATTATCAGATCGTAGTTGGTCGTGATGAAATGCCTGCATTTGACAAAAAACTTCTTGATGAAGAAGATCGTTGGGCACTGGTAAATTATGTGCGGACACTTAAGTAAATATTATTGAAAAAGTACTGGAAGGAAATTCCAGTACTTTTCCTTTTTACCTTTTTAACTGGATATCAGACTGACTGTAAACCGATATTGCCTCCACGGGTTTACTTTTTTTTTTCAAAATAGACTAAACAATTTATCCAAAATATATGCATCTGCCAAAATCAACCAAAAATCTGCTAACCATTGCAGGAGCAACTATTGCTGTTATCAGTTTACTGATCATTGTGTTGCTGTTTCTAGTTTCAACAACCTTTGAAAGTAATAATTCCTTCCTCGGGATATTTATCTACATGGTTCTTCCGGCTTTACTTTTTTTTGGTTTGATTTTAATACCGATCGGAATGATCAGGGTAAAAAGACAGGAAAAACAAAAAGTTGCCGGAACCCCCGATTACCCGCTTTGGGATTTTAATAAACCATCCACCCGAAATGCAGCTATTATCTTCCTGGTTGGCACTATTTGCCTGGTCATATTGTCGTCAATAGGTAGTTTTCAGGCTTTTCACATCACTGAATCAAATGAATTTTGCGGAAAGCTTTGTCATAATGTAATGAAACCTGAATATACCGCCTATCAGAATTCACCGCACGAACGTGTAAATTGCGTTGAATGTCATGTGGGCTCAGGCGCTGGCTGGTATGTCAGAAGTAAAATTACCGGATTATACCAGGTTTATGCAGTAATAACCAATCAGATACCTCATCCAATTGTCACTCCCATCGAAAGTTTAAGACCAGCCCGTGAAACATGCGAGCATTGTCACTGGCCGGAAAAATTCTATGACAGGAAACAAAAAAATAAAATTTACTACCTTGCAGATGAAACTACATCAGCATGGAATATTCAGCTTCAGATGAAAACAAGTGCCAGCAACAGCGCGCAAGGTATAGCGCAAGGTATTCACTGGCACATTAATCCCAATGTGAAGATTGAATACATTGCTTCTGCCCGCAGCAGGGAGAAAATTCCATGGGTAAAATATACCAACCTTAAAACTGGCGAAACAACCATTTTTGAAGATCCCGCTGAAAAACTGACTTCGGCTCAGCACGACACACTGGAAACCCGTACGATGGATTGCATCGACTGTCATAACCGCCCTTCACACAATTACAAGGCACCACAAATTTTCATCGACGAATTGATAACCGCAGGAAAAATTCCCCGCAATCTTCCGGATGTAAAAGTGGTCGCCATGAACGTATTGAATCAGGATTACTCGACCACAGACAGTGCGATGATCGCAATTAAAGCTCAGGTGACCGATTACTATACAACCATGTATCCCAAATTGCTTGAGGCAAAAAAGACGGAGATACAACAGACAATAGCTGGTATCCAGGAAGGTTATAGTCAAAATGTTTTCCCGGAAATGGGTGTAAAATGGACGGCCCACCCAAATCACATCGGCCATACGGAAACTAACGGCTGCTTTCGTTGTCACAACGATAAACATCAATCGGCAAGTGGAAAGGTTATTTCGCGGGATTGTAATTTGTGCCATAATATTGTTGCGCAAGGAGCTGACTCCACGATGGAAGTTTCCAACTCTTTTAAACCACTTGCTTTCAAACACCCGGTTGATATTAACGATCAATGGAAAACAAAATTGTGTTCTGAATGTCATTATAAACTTTATTGAAAATTAAGATATTAGCCGTTTAGTTGAGACGGAGGATTTTAAAACCCCAATTTACTAAAAGCTAAAAAGCTGAAACTATCACTCCTAAAAGGCTGTTTAACCAACAGCCTTTTAGTTTATTCCAATTTTGATCAACCAGTTTAATGAAAAATTTGAAGAATCTTCTTTTCTCGATGCTCACCTCTGTTTCGCTATT
Source organism: Mariniphaga sp. (assembly GCA_025363795.1). Taxonomy (GTDB): domain Bacteria; phylum Bacteroidota; class Bacteroidia; order Bacteroidales; family Prolixibacteraceae; genus JAAFHB01. Next base: position 6,704 of record JANYLE010000184.1, read on the forward strand.
ACTGGTGTTTGCCATCTCCATTGCTTATGCAACTTTTATTGAAAATAATTACGGAACTGATACTGCTCAAGTATTGATCTATCAATCATGGTGGTTTGAAGTATTACTTGCACTTGGGGCGATCAATTTGGCAGGCAGTGTTTTTAAATACGAACTCGTATCCCGAAAGAAATGGGCTATTCTTTTATTCCACCTGGCTTTTATCCTTATTATTATTGGCGCAGGAGTTACCCGCTATCTGGGTTTCGAGGGAAATATGCACATTCGGGAAGGGGAATCGAACAATCAGATTATATCTGAAGCCACCTATATCAGTTTAAAAGCAAGCGCAAATGGCAAGGAGGCAAATAGTCAGACCAAAGTAAAATTCACTCCAAATACAAAAAATCATTATAAGAAGACGTTAGAGATTGATGGTAAGTCACTGACTGTCGAAAATGAACTTTTTGTTACTGATGCATCTGAAACTTTTGTTCCGGATGAAAATGGATTGCCCATTATTTCGCTGATATACAGCGATGAAAAAAATCAACTCAACGATCTCCACCTCAATTACCTGGACAAGAAAAATAAAGGCGCCAAAAGTTTTGGATTCGAAACCGGTGATGGTTCGGCAACCGTAGTTTTCACCAGAAATGGAAATGGGTTAAACATGTTATCGGCCGATACAATGACGGCATCAACGCTGAAGGGACAACCTGGAGAGAAATTGCTTCCCAATGTTTCACACCCGGTAATAAAGCAAACGTTTTATCAGATAGGAAATTCAGGATTTGTTTTAAAAGGCTATTTGCTGAAGGCATTACCTAAATTGGTGCAACTTCCTAACGAAACAGGTCAGGGTGTTGCAGATGCATTTACAGCAAAACTAACCTCCGGAAACGAAACCAAGTGGGTGAATGTATTTGGGAAGTTAGGAAACCTTTTCGAACCAGCCACCTGCACAATTAACGGTATCACTGTCAACCTGTCCTATGGGGCTATCATTCGTGAACTGCCCTTTAGTATTTTGCTTCGTGATTTTCAGCTCGAACGATATCCAGGGTCAAACAGCCCTTCATCCTATGCAAGTGAAATTACGTTGAAAGATCCGGCGTCATCAGTTGAAAAACCATTCAGGATATTTATGAACAACATACTAAAATACAATGGTTACCGGTTCTTTCAATCTTCGTTTGACAAGGATGAAAAAGGGACAATACTTTCGGCTAATCAGGATTATTGGGGAACATTGATTTCGTATCTTGGTTATTTTTTAATGGCACTTGGCATGGTTTTCACCATTTTTAGTCCGGCCAGTCGTTTTCAAACATTGATTCGCTTAAGCTCAAGACTACAGAAAATGCGTAAATCCGGTAAAACGCTTTTTCTGTTTCTGTTACTTTCAACTTTGGGTTGGTCTGCAAATTCAGCTTTTGGTGCCGACAATTCAGCAAAAGAGAAACACATCACCTCTTTTGGTAAATTGTTGGTTCAGGATCATGAAGGACGGATCGAACCTATCAATACACTGGCATCGGATCTTTTGCGCAAAATCTCAAAGAAAGACAGCTGGAATGGCCTTTCACCTGTCGGATTCTTAATCGAAATGAGTGCCAATCCTGAAAAATGGAGAAGCATCGCAATCGTGAAAGTGGGCAATACTGAATTAATGAAAACGCTGGGTGGTACAGGAGATTTTGTATCATTTAACCAGCTGTTCGATCAAGGCGGAAACTACCGGATGAATAATCTTGTTCAACAGTCATACAACAAAAAACAGACCCAACGGAATAAATTTGATAAAGAGGTCATTAATGTTGATGAGCGAGTAAATATTTGCTACCAGATCTTTAATGGCGACTTCTTAAAGATTTTTCCCGTGCCCAATGACGAACGCAAAACCTGGGTTACCCATTCAACACTTCCTCCAACGATGAAAAAGGATGTTGCGGATTTTGCTGGCAGTATCCTGAAATTATATTACGACGAATATAATAATGCAGTTCTTTCCGGGAATTGGTCAAAACCTGAAGAGGATCTTGGGTACATTAAAAAATACCAGATCACTTATGGTGCTGATATTATCCCATCTTCTTCAAAGATCGAGTTGGAAATCTTTTACAACGAGTTTGATATTTTCGGAAAACTGGCCAAAACGTACGCTTTCCTGGGGTTCATCTTGCTCGTATTTCATTTTATGCTCATCTTTAAACCAACAGCACAAGTTACCAAATTCATTTCTGCCGGATCCATCCTTGTTTTTGCAGCGTTTTTACTTTACACCGGAGGATTGATCCTTCGTTGGTATATTGCAGGTCATGCTCCGTGGAGTAACGGTTATGAAACCATGATTTATGTGGGTTGGGCTACCAGTCTTTCAGGCTTTATCTTTGCCAGACGTTCGCCAATCAGCCTTGCAGTTACTACACTTTTAACCTCTATCATTCTGTTTGTGGCAGGAATGAGTTGGATGAACCCCGAAATTACCAATCTTGTTCCGGTACTAAAATCCTATTGGTTGGTTGTTCACGTAGCCATCATTACAGCCAGTTACGGGTTCCTTGCAATGGGCGCATTACTGGGTATGCTTAATCTGGTATTGATGATTTTAAGAAATAAAAAGAATGAGAAAAACATCCGGTTCACAATTCTGGAAGTTTCGTATATCATTGAAATGGCGCTGATTATTGGCCTGATGATGCTTACAATTGGCTCATTTATTGGAGGAGTTTGGGCCAACGAATCGTGGGGAAGATATTGGGGCTGGGATCCAAAAGAAACCTGGGCTTTGGTGACAGTTTTGGTTTATGCCATTATTCTGCACCTTCGGAAAATTCCGGGGTTAAGAAGCATATTTGCATTAAGCAGTCTCGCGCTGATTGGATTAAGCACTGTTTTAATGACATTCTTCGGGGTTAATTACTATTTGTCAGGTATGCACTCTTACGGACAAGGCGATCCTCCACCAATCCCTAATGCACTATACATCGCAATTGTGGTAATCATTGTTCTCATTGTGGCAGCCCGATATTCGGAGAAACGAAAAGGTTATATCGCTGATCTTCCGGATTCAACTGAATCGTAAAGAACTTTTGGCCGGATTTTATCGCTTTTAGCTATCTTTGGAATGGTTAAAATAGCAATAAAATATCATCCAAATTTCATAAAACAACTTTACCATTCGCATTATGAAGAAGCAAAACCTGTTGATTTATCTGTTATTGATTACATTTCAAACATTTGCAATCAGCAAAGAACAACCAGTTAAACCACCTTCGCCTTTTTACCCGGTTCCAACCGATCGTCAATTAGCATGGCACGAAATGGAGCAATATGCATTTATTCATTTCACCACTAATACGTTTACCGGAAAAGAGTGGGGCTATGGTGATGAAAGTCCCGAAGTTTTCAATCCATCACCGCAAATGGATGTCAGCCAATGGGCAAAGACCGTCAAAGCTGCAGGATTAAAGGCAATTGTACTCACTTGCAAACACCATGACGGGTTCTGCTTGTGGCCAAGCCAATACACAGAACACTCTGTTAAGAATAGTAAATGGAAAAACGGCCAGGGAAATGTTGTGAAAGAAGTTTCAGAAGCCTGTCATAAATCAGGATTAAAATTTGGGGTATACTTATCACCGTGGGACAGGAATCGCTCCAATTATGGTTCACCCTCCTATGTTGAATATTACAGAAATCAATTGCGCGAGCTTTTTAGCACTTATGGTCCAGTATTCGAAATGTGGTTTGACGGTGCCAATGGTGGCGACGGCTATTATGGTGGTGCCAGAGAGAAGCGAAAAATCAGTGGTGCATCTTATTATGACTGGCCAACAACTTTAAACATGGTCCGCAAAATGGAACCGAATGTCATCTTTTTTAGCGATGCAGGTCCCGACATCCGTTGGTGTGGCAATGAAAGTGGTTATATTGGCGAAACGAACTGGAATACAATTAACGCCGACACCCTTTTTGCAGGGAAAAGCGGAATTGAGAAAATTTTGAATTCAGGAGAAGAAAATGGTAAAAACTGGATACCAGCCGAAGTAGATGTTTCGATACGTCCGGGATGGTTTTATCATGCGGAAGAAGATGCAAAAGTCAAAACACCTGAAAAACTTTTCGATATTTACCTCTCATCAGTCGGAAGAGGTGCGAATCTCATTCTTAATATTCCACCCGACCGAAGAGGATTATTCCATGAAAATGATGTTAAAGCACTTCTTGGATGGAAAAAAATGATCGATGAAGCCTTCAAAAAAAATCTTGCCCTTCATTCTGTAGTCCAATCCGACACCTACAGAGGCGACTCCAAAAAATACGCAGCATCCAATGTCACAGATGGCAATAAAGAGACGTATTGGGCAACCAATGACGATATAACTTCGGGAACCCTCGAAATAGATCTTGGTGCGAAGAAGAAGGTCAAATACATCCTACTCCAGGAATATATCAAACTGGGTCAGCGGGTTAAAAACTTCACAGTGTCGGTTCGGAAGAACAACAGATGGGAAGAGGTTGCAAAAGGTTCAACCATTGGATACAAAAGAATTTTAAAGATTGAACCGGTTGAAACGAATAAAGTTAAGATTGAGATTACCTCATCGAAAGCTTCTCCCCTTATTTCTAACATAGGCATATATTAACTGTCACTATGTATCCCACATTTACATTGGATTAAATACTAAAAATCCAATTTTCTGAGGATTAAACGGACCCAATTTTAAACGAATATTTTATAATATTTGCAACTAGAGATAAATATTTTGAGGAAAACTAATAAAAATGATAAAATCCTTTGTATTTCATCATTTTGAGTTATATTTGTCCCGATTAAAAAATAACAAAATGCAATCAGGTAAAGTAAAATTTTTCAACGAATCCAAAGGTTTTGGATTTATCAAAGACAATGACTCCGATAAAGAGTATTTCGTACACGTAACTGGTCTTATCGACAAAGTTAGAGAGAATGACGATGTTACCTTCGACGTTACCGAAGGAAGAAAAGGATTGAATGCGGTTAATGTAAAACTAGCATAGTTTTTACACCCTAAATCAAGCTATTGAAAAAAAGAGCCTTACTTCCAATGTAAGGCTCTTTTTTTTAGTATAAATTTACCGGATTAAACAAAAATGTGATCTTGATTCAAATTACTTTACAAAACGGCTATCTTTAATAATTCATTATATATCAACATCATAATAGCGCCACATGAATTTAATGAAAACTTTAAAATTTAGCGTTACAAAACGGACGCTTCTTTTCGAGGCTGCTGTTATATGGACATTCGCAGGAGTTATGTTACTATTCAGAGGTGGTTCCATGCTTGAAGCTTCATCCGGTTTTTCGTGGTTAAAAATCATTGGGTGTATATGTGGTGGGGTGATTTTCTTCGTGCTTGTTTTTTTAAAGATCTCTCGAAAACATGTAAATCGTATTATAAACCTCCATGGAGACCGTCATCAGTTATATGAATTCTTCAATCCAAGAAGTTATTTGATGATGTTTGGTATGATATCATTAGGTGTATTTCTTCGCAAAACATCCATCGTCCCTTTAGCTTCTCTTTCTCTGGCATACATTACGATGGGAATTCCCCTATTGTTCTCATCATTTCGGTTTTACCATCGCTGGTTTTATTATCTACCTGAATTTGAACACACAATAGACTGAAAAACAAAGACATGTTCACGAAAGAGGAGAGAAAAGCACATGTTCAGAGGTTTTGGTCGCAGTTTGACGATTATTGCGATACCATTCCGGAACTAGCATGGCGCAAGAAAAAGTGGATTTTATACGATACAAAAATCAGTCATATTGACCTGAAATTCGATGTTGACAACGATTTGGCCATGGTTGCACTTGAAATCAATCACAAATCGGAAGACCGCCGTTTACGCGTTTACGAATTGGTTGAAAGATATCGGGTCCTGCTCGAAGAAGGTTTCCCGGAGGGTTTAATCTGGAATTATTGTTACCTCAATGCCAATAAGCAGGAAGTTTGTCGAATATATATCGAAAAGCGTGGAGTTGACCTTTACCAGATCAGTGACTGGCCTGTTATCTACCAATTTATGGCAGAGAATATGCTTCAACTGCAAGATAACTTTGTTGAAATTCAGGAAGCGCTAAAAGAAGAGGTAAATATTTTGCACCGGGAAGAATAGCCATCATCAAAAAAAACCGCCCTCCGGAGAGAGCGGTTAATAATTAAACTAAGCAATATCAATTTCTTTAATAGGTTTTGGTTTGACCTCTTCCCTTTTGGGAATAGTTACCAATAGAATTCCGTTATTATACTTCGCTGATATTTTATCCCCGTCAATTGTGCCCTCCGGCAAAGTGAAACTGCGTTGGAATGACTGATAACTAAATTCACGACGAGCGTACTTTTCACCATTTTGATTTTTTTCGGACTTTAGTTCAGAGGAAATCACCAAACGATTCCTGTCGAGATTCACCTTAAAATTATCTTTTGTAAGTCCGGGCGCTGCCATCTCAATCATGAATGATTCCTCATCCTCTCTAATGTTCACCGCTGGAAGGGTGCTGTTTGTAGTCGAAAAATTCGACTCATTCCAATCCATCCAATCTCTTGAAAGAAGATTGTCAAAAAAAGATGGAAGTGTTGGAAACATTCTTTCTGAAGCCTTTAATAGTGTCATAACTTAATCCTCCATTCATTAATTGTTAAACTTCAATTTACCTTTTTAACCTTTATATTGAGGTTACAATCGCAATTACACAACTTAAGTGCCAGAAAATCTCGTTCTTTCAGTCATAAATTAATAACTATTTAAATTTCAAAATAATAGATTGAAAAGTTGAGAATTATCAGATGGCAACCTGACAGAAATAGGTAAATCAAAAATGTCAAATTGACATATTCATCTCATTAATATGCAATTATGACATTTCACAATTAGAAAATACAAAAGGATAGTGACAAAACAAATTCGAGGATGAGGATATGAATTACCAGAAATTGGCTTTTAAGGTATTTTTTAAAAAATTGCCATATGTTATACTGCAACAAACTTCTTCCTTAAAAATATCAATCCATCAAAGCTTTCCAATAAAAAAAAAGTAACAGCAAATTATTATTAAAATGTGTTCATGTCAACTAAAATATTGTATTTTTGATTGTGCAATAAATATTGTGCAAACATTTTAATCTCAAAAAATAAGTATCATGTTACCTAAATTTCTATTAGCCGACAATTCACAGGTTTTACCTGACAGGATCTTTGTCATTCATAACGAGCAACCCCGTTTTATCGTTGGCTCCAATGTTGAAGCATTCTCAATGGATCAGGAAATACACTGGATTGATGACGAACCAGCCAGTGAAGAATTGAAAAAAGAATTGCTCGAACAGGCAGAAGAATTTTTGGATCTTGAACTTGAGTATGAAGAAGAACTTTTCAATCTTGAAAACGAAACTGACGAAGACGACGAAATCGATAACCCTAAATAAAAATGTTATGGAACTTAATTCTCCCAAACGACTTACCCGTTCTCGAAAAGACAGAATGCTCGCCGGAATCTGTGGTGGAATTGCCGATTACATGGTTGTAGACCCGACTGTTGTAAGGCTTATTTTTGCTTTAGCCACCTTTTTTACCGTCTTATTTCCTGGAGTATTGATCTATCTGATCATGTGGATCGTTGTTCCAAAAGAGCGGGAATTCTGAATCAAATTGACTTAGGATATTCTACTTTACCCATCCGAACCCTGGTTTCGGATGTGGATATTTCTTTTTGGAATATGAAGTAAAAAATAAATAAACATATCTTTGAAAAAAAATCATCATGAACAGAAGAGGCTTTATTCAAAACTCAGCTGCTGCAGCTGCACTTGTGGGATTTTCAAACATTGCATATAGCAATAATCTGGCAGAGGTAAAACCGTCGAATTCGGCGAAATTTAAACTGAAATATGCTCCAGGGTTTGGCAGTTTTTCTGAACTGGCAGGCAAAGATCCAGTTGAAGTGATCAAATTCTGTGCGGATCAGGGTTTCAGGGCAATGTTCGATAACGGTTTGCCTGGACGCAGTCCTGAGGATCAGGATAAAATAGTGGCTGAACTCAAACGTCAGAATATGGATATGGGTCCTTTTGTTTTGTATGCTGACTTCAGTAAAGAATCAATGGTGCTTAAAGATCCGGCTGTTCGCGAAATGCTGGTCAAAAAAGTGAACGAAGGTGTTGAACTTTTCAAGCATACAGGTGTAAAATATGCCCTCATGGTTCCAGGACGTTACAACGAAAGAATGGCCTGGGATTATCAGACTGCCAATGTGATTGACATCATGCGTGAACTTAGCGAAATTGCAGAAAAAGGTGGATTAACCATCGTACTTGAGCCACTAAATAAGCGTGACCACCCCGGACTTTTCCTGACAGGTGTTCCGCAAACCTATGCCATCTGTCGCGCCGTAAACAGTCCTGCCTGTAAAATAGTAGATGATGTGTACCACCAACAGATCACTGAAGGAAACATTATTCCTAATATAGATGCCGCATGGTCAGAAATTGCAGCTTTCCATCTTGGTGATAATCCTGGACGAAAAGAACCTGGTACTGGTGAAATCAACTTTCAAAGTATATTCAAACACATTTCCGAAAAAGGATATGATGGCGTATTGTGCATGGAACATGGTAACAGTATCAAAGGCAAGGAGGGAGAACTGGCATTAATTGAAGCGTACCGAAAGGCTGATAACTTCTGAGAAACAAAAATAAGGATTCGCTTTACTTCGAATCCTTATTTTGTTTTTAGAAGCACTTCATTGATCATTTTCTCAAACTGGGCACTAATCTCACCCGGAGATCTCGCCACTCCGCTTGTCATGGTTGGATTACCTGTCTGGGGAACCCACAAAAAAGCAGGGATTCCGCTAATTCCAAATACAGTTGACAATTCACGTTCCTGATCTGTATTGACTTTATAAACAATGATTTTACCTTTGTATTTTTGGGCAAGTTCCTGCAGGGCTGGGGAAGCAAGACGGCAAGGTCCACACCAGTCAGCATAAAAATCGACAATACAAGGCAATTTACCCTCATATTTCCAAACTTTCGGATTTTTCTCAAAATCCATAATCTGCGCCTTGAACTGGGCTATGTTAATCTTCACTACATCACCTTCGCCTGCTAAAACGGGTGCAACTCCTGAAGTTGTAAAAATTGTAAGGAGGATTGCTGCAAATAACACCGTGAATCTAAATTTCATACACTTAATTTTAAATCATTTCATCACAACTCAAACAGATACACTTTTCTACATATATTGTGCCGGAATTAAAGAATTTTTAATCCGCTCACCTCTTTTAACAAAAAAAACTGTTTTTAAGTTTATCCGCCAAAAGAATTAAAAATTTAAAGTAAGTTTAGGATTATCTTTGAACTTAAACAATCGTCTGTCTAAAATATCTAAGGAATGAAGCGCAAAAGAAAACTCAAAAAAATCGATCTCCAAAAATTTGTTTCAAAGACGGCGAAAAGAGGAAGTATTCCAGGTACGATTGAGTATATCGGTCAACCCAGGGATGAAAAAGTCAAAATAGAAGTACTTGAATTTGACGAATCAATTACTAATGAGTCCGTTGTTAATTCAGTGAATGAGCTTAAGCCTTATATGGAGCATCCCGGCATTAAGTGGTTTCAGGTCACCGGAGTTCATAACTCAGATATTCTTAACGAAATTGGCAATCTTTTTAAAATCATCTCACTTGATCTTGAGGATATAGCTAACACAACGCAACGCCCACGCATTGAAGAGCGCGAAGATTATATCTTTATGGTATTCAAAGTCATACAACTCGAACCTGAAACCCGTGAAGTAAATATTGAACAGGTAAGCATGATACTGGGGTCAGACTATGTGATCACATTTCATGAAACAACACCCAAAGTTTTCGAAACATTACAAACCCGTATCCTAACCGGACTGGGACGAGTCAGGAAGATGAAAAGTGATTACCTGGTTTTCGCAATTACAGATATCATTATAGACCAATACTTCACATTAATCGAATCTATTGGCGAGATGATTGAAGAAACGGAAGAAGAATTGATAGCCGCTCCCGGCCAATCAAGCCAGGAGGCCATTTATAAACTGAAACGACGACTCGGATATGTCAAAAAGTCAATCTGGCCGGCACGTGAAGTTCTCAATCAACTCCAGCATTCTGATCATGAATTGATCAATGAGGACACTAAAATCTATTTCCGAAATATCTACGACCATACCATTCAGATAATTGAAACGCTCGAAAGTTTGCGCGATCTGACCTCTGGCATGATGGACCTTTACCTGTCAACGGTCAGCTATAAGATGAATGAAATCATGAAGGTACTCACCATCTTTTCGACCATATTTATTCCACTCACCTTCTTTGCAGGGGTTTATGGAATGAATTTCAAGTATTTGCCAGAACTTGAATGGAGAAGTGGGTATTTTATTTTCTGGGGAATTATGATCACCATAACGATTATAATGCTGTTTTATTTCAGACGAAAAAAATGGCTTTAGCATTCAGAATTGATTTCAGAAAAACTAAAACAAACTTCTATCTTTGATTTTTAAAATAAAAACAAACAACGATGAGTAAACCAATTGTTACCGCCATTGCCTCCTTCGGAATGTCGGGGGTGGTCTTTCAGGGGCCATCACTAAAAATATTTCCGGAGAAGTATAAGATTCATAAAATACTTGAACGGACAAAAAATGTGTCGGCAGAAAGATATCCCGAAGCAACCATTGTTCGTACCTATGAAGAGATTCTAAACGATCCTGAAGTTGAACTCGTAATTGTCAATACGCCAGATTACCTTCATTTTGATATGGCCAGACAAGCCATCGAAGCAGGAAAACACATTGTTGTTGAAAAGCCTTTTACGAAAAACAGCGACGATGCAAGAGCCTTGATTGCTTTGGCAAAAGAAAAGGGAGTGATCATGACAGTTTATCAAAGCCGCCGGTTAGACAATGGATTTCGGACTGTAAGAAAAATTGTCGCAGAACAATTGCTTGGCCGAATCGTTGAATATGAAGCACATTACGACCGATACCGCAATTTCATCCAGGAAGGATCGTGGAAAGAGGACGGTGACGAACGTACCGGAGTCTTATTTAATCTCGGCTCGCACATTGTCGATCAGGCACTCGTTTTGTTTGGTGTTCCAAATGCAGTGACAGCTAATCTAAATGTTTTACGCACAGGAGGACGAACAACCGACAATTTTGATATAAGGCTGCATTACAAACAGTTCAATGCTACATTGCGTTGCTCTTACCTGGTACGTGAAATGGGACCTCAATACATACTCCATGGCACAGAAGGATCTTTCGTGAAAATGGGAACCGATCCGCAAGAGGAGATGCTGAAACTGCATCACTTGCCCAACGAACCCAAATGGGGCGAAGATGCGCCAGCCGACTGGGGTACACTGAATACAAACATCAACGGACTTCATTTTAATGGCAAAATCGAAACATTACCAGGCAATTATGCCGATTTCTTTGCCAACTTATATGGGTTTATCCGTGAAGGCAAGGAATTGATGGTTAAACCCGAAGAGGCATTAACCACGATCCGGATTCTTGAGGCTTGCCTCGAAAGTAACCGGTTGAAAAAGACGGT
>JANYLE010000227.1 GCA_025363795.1 Mariniphaga sp.
GTACATTTGGATACGGGGTTGAATTTGATGATTTTTTTGATATTAATCAACTTGGAGGATTCATTGTTAAAGGGACAACTATTCATCCCAGACAGGGAAATTCCTACCCCAGAATGGCTGAAACTTCTTCAGGTATGTTGAATGCAGTTGGCCTTCAAAATGGTGGAGCAGAATATTTCGCGTCAACAATCTATCCAACGCTTTTAAAGTATGAAACCAATGTATTGGTTAATGTATCTGGTTCTACTATTGAAGAATATGTGGCTTGCGCCGAAATAATAAATGAGCTTGATCACATTGCGGGTATAGAGTTGAATATTTCGTGCCCAAATGTGAAAGAAGGTGGAATGGCATTTGGCACTAGTTGTCCTTCAGCAGCGGCGGTTGTAAGTGCTGTTAAGAGGGTCTATAGAAAGACAATGATCGTGAAACTTTCGCCAAACGTGACAGATATCACTGAGATTGCCAGGGCTGTGGAAGATGCTGGAGCAGACAGTGTATCACTAATAAATACCATATTAGGTATGGCAATTAATGCTGAAACCCGTAAGCCGCTTCTTTCTACGGTGACAGGCGGTCTTTCAGGGCCTGCTGTTAAACCAATTGCACTTAGAATGGTGTGGCAAGTATCCCAGGCAGTTAAAATTCCGGTCATTGGTTTGGGAGGAATTATGAATGCCACTGATGCCATCGAATTTTTTCTTGCGGGAGCTTCTGCCATACAGGTTGGAACAGCCAACTTTATCGATCCATTAGCGACTGTAAAAATCATTGATGGAATCGACCAATATCTTAATCGTCATCATTTCAACTCAATAAATGACATTATTGGCTGTTTACATTTGTAATTCACATATGTAAACATCGATTTTTGTCGTTGTATATCTTTAGTCGTTTTAATTCTTTGCATATCTATGTCAATGTTTCGAAATTGTTTATTTACCTTTTTATTGCTGATTTTTATTTTCATACCTTCTAAACAAGGTTGTTTTTCCAATGAAAATGTATTATTACCGGCACGAAGTAAGACTATTAATAAATTAGTAATCAGCAAACTAATCAAGGAACAGAATTACGCTTTTATTGATGCAAGCATAGAAAAATTCCGACAGCAGAATGGATTGAAAGGGGTTTCTGTTGCAATAGTGAAGGACGAGAAGCTGGTTTTTGCCAAGGGATACGGTTTTGCCAACGAAGAAGCCCAGATACTGGTTACTCCAAATCATCTTTTCCGGATTGCAAGTGTATCAAAACTGGTAACAGCTGTCGCAATCATGAAACTCGTTGAGAATTCAAAAATTACACTCGAGTCAAAGGTGTTTGGTAAATACGGGATTCTCAACGACGATAAATTTCTTCATATAAAAGATAAGCGACTCGAAAAAATCACCGTTCGCAACCTGCTTAACCATTCCGGTGGCTGGACGCAGCATTATGGTGACCTTGCATTTCTTCCAAAAGCTGTTGCAAAAGGCGTTGGCGAATCGCTGCCAGTCAACATTGATTCCTATATTAAATTTGTGACTACCCACAATGTTCATTTCGAGCCTGGATCAAATAGTGTCTATTCTAATCTTGGGTATGTTATCCTGGGTAAAGTAATTGCAACTGTCACTGGAACCAGTTATGAAGCATTCGTAAAAAAAGAGGTGCTCGAACCTGCCGGGATTACAGATATGCAGCTTGGCGGAAGTTATGCCGACGAAGCTCTTCCCAATGAAGTGAGCTATTATCAGCCTGAGGATGGAAAACCAATAGAATCGTTTGACGGTAGTGGCCGAATGGTGCCGAAAACTTATGGAGCAAATGATATTCATTTGTTGGGATCAGCAGGTGGTTGGCTGGCTTCCGCAATTGACCTTATGAAACTAGTAGATGTTATTGATAATGACCCAAAGGTAAAAGATATTCTTACCCCTGAAAGTATACGCGAAATGACCCGAGTCGATCCCAGAAAATTAGACCCATTAGGCTGGAGAAGTACGAATGATCGCGGCGAATGGTGGCGTACTGGCACTTTACCCGGGACTTCGGCACTTGTTAAACGGCAACCCAACGGTTACTCCTGGGTAATTCTGTCAAACACCAGTAATTACAAAGGGCCAAGACTTGCCATTGAGATGGATCGTATTATGTCGCATATTTTATTGAAGGCAGATCACTGGCCCGACTATGATCTTTTCTCGTATATGGACAATTAAACTATTTCAATGCTTCTTTAAACTAAATCTTATTGCTTTTGTTAATTGGTAAAACGAATGCATAAACTTGCATTTATTTATGAATACTAATTTTAAAAGTAAACAATAAGCAATGTCAGATTTTCATGTACTAATCCCAAAATTAGGTGAGAGTATTCAGGAAGCTACGATAACTAAATTATTTGTAAAACAAGGAGATACAGTAGTTGAAGACGATCTGCTCTTTGAAATCGCCACCGACAAAGTTGATTCAGAAATTCCTTCACCAGTTGCCGGAACGATCAAAGAGATTCTATGTTCCGAAAATGATTTGATTCCTGTCGGTCAGGTTGTCATTGTGATCGCTATGGGAAATGAAGAACCCGCAGTTTCTGAACCAGCACCAACAATTATACCGGATAAAAAAGAAGTTCCTGTTGTTGAGCCTGAAGTTGAAAAGCAATCTACACCGGTAATTAGCAGTAAAGACAACTTCAATTCCGGTCGGTTTTATTCGCCACTTGTGAAAAGTATAGCTTCGAAAGAAAGTGTGACTTTGGCTGAGTTGGAAATGATAACTGGAAGTGGATTAGGAGGAAGAGTCCAGAAAAATGACATTATTAGTTATGTCGAACAGCGCAAGAAAGGAGTTCAATCGACCTCTTCGCAGGTGATCCAACCTACAGCACCACAAATTTCGCCCATTGTCCAAATTGAAAAACCCAAAATATCAGTGTCGGTTGGCGCAGAGGATACCATCCTTAAAATGGACCGCATCCGCAAATTAATTGCCAATCACATGGTCATGTCTAAACAAGTTTCGCCCCATGTAACAACTGTCGTCGAAGCCGATGTAACAAACCTTGTTCTTTGGCGCAACGCAGTTAAAGCTGATTTTGAAAGTAAATATGGTGAGAAACTAACTTATATGCCCGTATTTGCAGAAGCCACAGCAAAGGCACTCTCCGAATTCCGCCAGGTCAATGCCTCTGTTGATGAAGACAATATTATTCTGCGTAAGCATATTAACATCGGACTTGCGGTAGCGACTAACGATGGTAATCTTGTAGTTCCGGTTATTAAAGATACTGATTCAAAGAATCTTGTAGGTCTCACACGCGAAATTAATGGCTTTGCAAGAGCTGGCCGTGAGAATAAACTCAGTCCGGATGATCTTCAGGGGGGAACCTTTACCATTACTAATTTCGGGTCATTTGGCGGATTAATTGGTACCCCGATTATAAATCAACCCCAGGTGGCCATCCTTGCAGTCGGTATTATTGAAAAGAAACCTGCTGTGATGGAGACACCCACAGGTGATGCGATTGTTGTAAGGCATAAAATGTTTTTATCACTCTCGTATGATCATCGGGTTGTTGATGGTATGCTTGGAGGAAAATTCCTTAGGCGAATTGCTGATTTATTGGAACAATTTGAACCGAATAAAAATATTTGATCTGCAATATACCATTGATCCTAAAACGAGCATGTTCGCTTAAAACAAACACGGATGAATATCTTACATGTGAGTCCCATCCAGCCATTAAAAAACAAATTATAAACGAATGAAAATTACAGAAGATATACCGGTGCACAAATCCTTTACCATAAAGAATACTGAAAAAGGGATCCTCGAAAATTGGTTTTATCTGTTGACACTTGGGCGGATGCTTGATGAAAAGGCTCCGAATTATCTGAAACAGGCAATCGGATGGTCCTATCACGCACCTTATGCCGGACATGATGGGATACAGTTGGCTATTGGACAGATATTTAACAGAGAATACGATCATCTTTTCCCCTATTATCGTGATCTTTTAACCAACATGTCAGCCGGACTTACCGCCGAGGAAATTATCCTGAACGGAATTTCCAAAGCTGCTGATGTAAATTCAGGCGGCAGGCACATGTCGAACCACATTGGTAAACCTGCCTGGAATATTCACAATGTATCATCGGCTACCGGCAATCATACCCTTCATGCTGCAGGTGTTGCGCGTGCCATCAAATATTATAAGGGAAAAGGAGTTGCAATAAGCTCACAGGGAGAATCTTCAGTTTCTGAAGGATATGTTTATGAGGCAATTAACGGTTCTTCAACAGAAGAACTTCCGGTGATTTTTGTTTTTCAGGATAACGGCTACGGAATTTCTGTTCCCAAAAAAGATCAGACAGCTAATCGAAAAGTGGCGAATAATTTTTCCGGATTTAAAAATCTCCGGATCATTCATTGTAATGGAAAAGATGTTTTTGATTCAATGAATGCGATGACGGAGGCTAAACAATGGGTTTTGGAAAACCAGAAACCCTGTATCGTTCAGGCAAATTGCATAAGAATTCATTCCCATTCAAACTCTGACAGGCACGATCTGTATCGTAATGATGCGGAGTTGAGTTATGTGCACGAGTCCGACCCATTGATGAAGTTTAAGAGGATGCTCTTACGTTACGAAAGGTTTACAGAAGAAGAAATTAAAACCATCGAAGAGAAGGCCAGGGAAGAGCTTAAAGTGGCTCACCGAAATGCCATGGCTTCACCAGACCCAGATCCGGCTTCAATATACGATTTTGTCATTCCTGAGTCTTATCCGGCTTCAAAATATCCTGAAGGAGTGCATAATTACGAAGGTGAAAAGAAAAAACTCATTGAAGGATTAAATGAAACCTTAAAAGCTGAATTTCGCCTTAATCCCGACACTTTCATTTGGGGGCAGGATATGGCCAATAAAGACAAAGGGGGGATATTCAATGTGTCTAAAGGATTACAGAAGGAATTTGGCCCCGGCAGGGTGTTTAACGGCCCCATTGCTGAAGACTTTATTACGGGAACTGCAAATGGAATGTCGCGTTACAATAAGAAAATCAGAATAGTTATAGAAGGAGCTGAATTTGCAGATTATTTTTGGCCGGCCATGGAACAATATGTCGAAATGACACAGGAATATTGGCGAACGAATGGTGCATTTAGTCCGAATGTCACTATTCGCCTGGCTTCCGGTGGATATATTGGAGGTGGATTGTATCATTCTCAAACTACTGAAGGAACACTTGCAACTTTCCCTGGTATCCGGATAGTTTATCCTTCTTTTGCAGACGATGCAGCCGGTTTACTCCGAACCTCAATTCGATCTGCAGGGCCAACGCTCTTTCTGGAACCAAAAGCACTTTATAATGCTCCGGTAGCAGCAACTCCGATTCCTGATGATTTTGAGGTGCCATTTGGTAAGGCAAGAATTCGTCGTGAAGGAACTGACTTAACTATTGTAACTTATGGAAATACAACCCATCTGTCAC
>JANYLE010000230.1 GCA_025363795.1 Mariniphaga sp.
CGAGGTTATTGTCGATTTGAAAGATCGCATTGGTGATCGTATTGGCGGTCAACGCGAGCTGATCAACATCTGTCTGTTCAACAAAACCCTGCTTGTACATTTCTGTAATTTCTGCTAACGTATTATTGACATTCTGAAGATTGACCACTAAAATCTTACGGCTTTCCTCTCCGACAAGGGTCATGAAATAGGTATTGGTCACCGTCTCATTAATTTCGAGCATTGCTTTTTCAAGCGACTCTTCCGAAAAGTTATAATACGCCCTCGATGCTTTCAGTCCGATCAGGTAAGCCCCGTTAAAAATCAACTGTGAAGCGGTAAGATCATAGACGATATTCTGCTTTACCCCGAGTTCGATTACATCACCTTCCTTGGCATTGGGATCGAAGGCTGTGGCGGGTAAAGTTGGGACCTTCGGATTATAGGTATACTTGGCTGTTCCGTCTACATGAGGTAACCCGATTGCAGTCGTTTCCCAGATTTTCTTTTGGGCCATCTTCAGGTCGAGTTGCGAATTTTTGATGTTCAGGTTGTTCTCCTGTGCAATCTTTAGCGCATTGCTGAGCGAAAGACGGAGGGTATCCTGTACCTGTGCAGTAGTGATCTTCACTCCTCCAAATGAGAGTAAAATCAACAAGATCATCTGACATTTTCTTGATAACATGTTTTTCCTTATTTATTGGTTATTATTCTTTAGATTTTCTAAAACTTCCTTTTTGCGGGCCTCGAAAAAGGCAACTCCTGCTGGGGTTGAGATCGCCCGTATATGATTTTCGAACATCACTTTAAAGAGATCATCGAACGAAAGATTTACAGTTTTACACATATCGGAGTTGTGAATCTCAATGAGGTAATTTATAAAAAGGGCCACAACCGCCTCAATATTTAAATCTGCCCGGTATAAACCTTCTTCAATTCCCTGCTTCAGATTTATCTGCATCGATTGCGAAATCTGAACTAATTTCCGGTTATGAAATTCGTTAAACAGTTGCTCGTAGTACTTGCGCAGTTCAAACATGATCATCGGGTTAAAACGCTTCATCTCTTCAAAGACCATCAGGCTGACTTTAAAAAGCTTTTCAATCGCATTTACATTCAGCTTTCCAATTTCACATGACAATTTTATCCCTTTAATTTCCTCATATTCAAATAACTTCGCAATCAGGTCCTCTTTGCTCTTGACAAACCGGTAGAGTGTTTTTTTCGAAATTCCCAGCTTGCGGCTGATTTCGTCCATATTCAGATTCTTGATACCAAATTCAAAAAACAACTCCTTGATCTGTTCAAGCATCGGTTCGAATTGTGCATTAAGGGCGTTTAATTCTTCGTTCATTGTTTATACCGTATCAAATTTATCCGGCTGCAAAGAAAGGAAACATTTTACACACGAATCGTTTCCTGAATGTTAAATGTTTCTTAATTATCAGACCAAAAGTAATTTTTGATGTCTTACCCTCGAATTAATTATCGGTGAATGGGGCATATAAGTCGATGAATTGTCAAAAAAGGGAGATCAATTGATTTGCAGCGGTCACAGAATTAATGGAGGTCATGGTAACAATTAAATGCAGATCACAACAAAAATCCGGGTTCAAGATTCAGACAGAAAGTGTTATCCGGATCATATCTAGTTGATAAAGAACATGAATAACCAATATAAAACCATTGCAAGAAGGAAATGTATTATTACTCACCGATTACAAAAGAATTAATTTCCGGTTACCTGGTGCACGGAATGAAATAGCCGGAATTTCTTCTTTTGACATTTCGGACACAACGGCTTCGAACAATTGTGTGAATGTATTTCCCAACCTTTATACCTGCGAAGTGTTATAATCAAAATGCATTTATAAGCTGGTTTTGCTTTAACCCGGATTGCACAGCGTTAGAAACCTTTTAAAATAATAAGATGAACATTGACGCAGCATTTAATAATCAACTAAATAGAAGGCACAACCATTTTCTGCTTATTGCCTCCCTTGCGGTTCTCTTTCTTTTCATTCCAAAGTTTTCACAATCAAAGGTAAAGGCAATGGATGCAGATCTCAATGGTCTTGAATATCCTTTTCCTGTAAAGTTTATTCGGCTGGACATTCAGCAGCACCATTACCGGATGGCCTTTATGGATATGATGCCTGCTCAACCAAACGGAAAGGCTGTCCTGTTGCTGCACGGAAAGAATTTTAGCGCAGCTTACTGGAAACAAACAGCGGAGGCTTTATTGAAAAACGGATACAGGGTTGTAATGCCCGATCAAATCGGATTTGGTAAATCGTCGAAACCACAGTGGTTCCAGTATTCCTTTCAGCAACTGGCAACGAATACGAAAAATCTGTTGGACTCATTAGGGATCAAAAAAATCGCAGTGCTTGGTCACTCCATGGGAGGAATGGTGGCTGTGCGGTTCACATTAATGTTCCCGGGGGTTGTAACTAAACTGGTGCTTGAAAATCCGATCGGTCTCGAAGATTACAAAACAAAAATTCCTTATCAGACTGTGGATGAGTTGTACCGGAAAGAACTCAAACAAAATGAGGCTTCAATCAAACAGTATCAGCTCACTTCTTATTATGACAATAAATGGAAACCCGAATATGATCAATGGCTCAACCTTACAGCAGGGTGGACGCAAAGTAAAGATTACCCGCTGATTGCCTGGAATAATGCTTTAACGACAGATATGATTATCACCCAACCCGTGTTTTACGAGTTGTCGGATATTAAAACTTCCACATTGCTGATTATCGGGCAACGTGACAGGACTGCTTTAGGAAAAGATCTTGTAACAAAAGAGGTGAAGGAGACGATGGGTAATTATCCCGAACTTGGGAAACAAACTAAAGCAAAAATAACGAATAGCCAGCTCGTTGAAATTGATGGGATAGGACATCTTCCACATATTGAATCGTTCGATCTGTTTATCAAACCTTTATTTGCGTTTTTGAAAGAATAAACCTGGCTTTTTAACGGCTTTTCGTATAGTTTTAAATCTTGCAGCTTTTGCTGATGCATATAGCATGTGAGTTTTGTAATTGAAATTAAGTCAAATTCTTCAACTAAACAAGCGGCTTTAAAATGTTGTAATTTATACCTGCACTTCTATTTCGCCAGTTTTCACAGAATAATTCAGATTAATTCGCCAGTTTTCAGTCTTTAAACGCGGTAAGCATAGATTATCAGTATTTTATCATTGCGAGGAGTACTTTATTTGTTTACTACGAAACTTCCGGGGAATCCCCCGGAAGAATATTTAGTTATCAAAAAACTTTCGGGATATCCCCCGGATAAATATTTAATCATCCCGGAATTTATGGGCAACTTCCCGAGAATCCTGGTGCATCAGTAAATGAGCTTTCAGGATGAATACTATTCGAGCGTACTGCTTTATAAAAATCGGAGCTATTTTGTATTTTGCAACTCTCAGACTAAAGGATTTGCGATTTAATTTTAATTTGCACCGGCAGAAAGGTTAGCAGCTACTATTAGCAAATTCTTCCCTTACTATTTGGGAAGCGGTTTTCAAATTAACTTTGTAATTCGAAAAGACCCTTTGAAAAATTGCAGGAATTATTTTTATTTTTTGTGCAGGAAACAAATTTAAAGAATCAACTTTAGCGTTTTAAAGAGTCGGAATATGAGTCAGCGCCTGAATAGGTTAAATTAAGTCCGGTTTATGGCAGGTTGCTATTTCCCGAAAGGATTATAATGTTGTTTATTACCTTAATAAAAAGATATGTATCCAAACCTCATCAGACAAATCAAACGGTATGTGGCAATTGATGATCGGGAAGTTCTAGTAATCAATAAATATATAAAACTATTAAATTTAAAAAAGAAAGAAGATCTGCTTAAGGAAGGTCAACCATGCAGGGCTATCTATTTTGTTGAAAAAGGTTGTTTGAGGATGTTCTTTATCGATAAGAAATCGGTGGAGCAGATTACGCAGTTTGCTTTGGATGGCTGGTGGATTGCTGACTATTTCAGTTTCATCGACAATAATCCTTCCGAATACTATATTCAAGCAATTGAGAAATCGGAGATCATATCAATCGATAAGCTTGTGCTCGATGATTTATTGAAAGAATTACCTCAACTGGAACGTTATTTTCGGATAATAATGCAAAAGGCGGTGGCAGCATCTCAACTACGGATCAAATTGATGACCGAATTGACAAAAGAAGAATTTTACCTGCATTTTAGTACATCTTTTCCCGAATTTGTACAACGCGTCCCCCAATATATGATTGCTTCCTATTTAGGTCTTACCCCCGAATATGTCAGTGAATTAAGAAAAAAGAATCGATAGAACAGATTTCTTAAACCAGCTTAACTTTTGAACAAGTCAGGCCGGATATCTTTGCCGGTATAAAACGCTTGTTTGTAAGAACAAGAATAAGAGACTAACGTTAATTCACGAGTAGGTAAATTTAAAAGGATGATGGAAAATACTAAATTATCAGAAAAGTTTTTTGAAGTGATCAAACATGAGGGTGTTGTTTCAATCGTATCATGGGGAGTAGAACCGCATGTTGTAAATACCTGGAATTCATATCTTGTCGTTACGGATGATGGAAGGATTTTAATTCCGGCCTATGGGATGCGGAAAACAGAAAAGAATGTCAATGTTAACAATAAGGTTAAGGTCACATTGGGAAGCAAGGAAGTTTTAGGATATAACGACTATCAGGGTACAGGCTTTCTGATAGAGGGTATAGCAAAATATATTGCATCAGGCGCTGAATATGATTTGATGAAAGAAAAGTTTTCATTTTTAACCCGAGTACTGGAAATAACTGTTGTTTCGGCGAAACAGATGTTATAGAATCTCGCTGGTGCAGATTTACTTTCCGGTACCAGTCCGGGAGTGCTGTTTTTATAGGATTGATCAAATAATTTTTATCGGAACAACTGTAATATGATTGCATAAATCATAACTTTGCTTTGAATTGAAACTTATGTTTAAATATTGTTTAAAATCAGAAGCTATGAAAACAGTTCCGAAACTGCAGAAATGCAACGTGTTTAAAATGAATAAAATAAAATTGGTTCTTTTGCTGATGATCGCGGTTTGCACTTTGCATTCTTCTTTTGCGCAAACGAAACCTCAAAGTCCGCAGAGTTTGAAAGAGGCTGAATTAAAACGTTTGGAGACTGCTGTTGGAACAGCTAAAGCTGGATTAGACCGGGCCGAAAAAAAAGCTGCTTCAGCCGATTCATTGCTTAATGTCGGACCTGAATTGATTAAACAAGGTAAAGCTGCTCAAAAACAAATAGATTCGGAAAAGAGCGTCAGAGAAAAAGGATACAAGGCTAAAGTTAAGGCATTGGATAGACAGTTGAAATCGAAAGACAAGACTGAAGTTGCCGAAGCCAGGAAGGAACTTAAGAGTATTGATACCCAGTATAAAGCTGAGATGAAGGAACTGGTTGCGAAAGAAAGAGACGCACAAAAGAAAATAACAACGGGAGAAAACAACAAAAACAAGGGCAAGCTGACGGAGAAAACTTCGCGCGAGACGGTAAAAAGAGCAAAGGAAACCCTGGAGACTGTTCAGGCAAAGCTGGATGCAGCAAAAGGTGGTGACAAATCGGTGAAATCAAAGAAAAAGAGATAATTTTTAGATGATATAAAGGAAAGCCTTCAGATTAAATACCTGGGGGCTTTTTTTATAAAAGGCATTTTTAATAACGTTGATATTTCAGATTGAGGTTGCTGCCACCTAAGATGATCCGGGAGATGTTATTTCGATATAAACAGTCGTTTTTTTGCAGAGAACAATAATTACTTTTACATGTTGATAAGAGACAAAAAGATACAGTTTCCAATTCGGGATGAATATTTATAATGTGCAAAATTTAAACGTGTGAATAAAGTAATACTTTTCTTAGGAATCATCCTCATCTGCAGCTATGGATTATCGGCTCAGAATTTGATCAATACGGACCGGCCTGACCAAAGCGACGGCACCCATATTGTTGAGAAATACTTAACCCAGGTTGAAACAGGTTTGCAATTCTCAAAGTTCGACGAAGCAACAACTGGCTTTGATAATGTAACATTGATAAGATTCGGTGTGACACGACGTTTTGAAGTGCGGCTGTTGAATCAATATTCTGTTGTAAACGACAGCAACAGGACTTCAGGGTTTAGACCGCTTACGATAAGTTTTAAAAACCAGTTGTGCGTACAAAAGGGATTGTTGCCTAAAATTACTTTGGTATCTTATTTCCGTTTACCCATCACCATAAGTCCCGCATTTAAAGGAGATCATTTGGGATACACTTTTACGTTTGCCGGCCGGCATGATCTGACACAAAAAATGAAAATTTACTCCAACCTGGGAATTAACCGGGATCAGGAATCAACGGATATTAGTTACCTCGCTACTTTGGAAGCAAATTACAATGTGACAGATAAATTCAGTTCTTTTATCGAATATTTTGGCAATTATGCTGCTCATACCAGTTCCACGAATGGCATGGACATTGGTTTTATTTATGCCTTTAAAAATAACTTTGCTGTAGACCTGGCCGTCGGCTCACCGACAATGAACCTGGGTTTAAACAGATTCGTTTCGTTTGGGATATCCGCCCGCCTCCCCAGGTAAAATAGGTTTTGCTACTTAAAAGCAGCAACTGATTGTAGATTAAGTACTGGCTTACTAATTGAACACTGTGAAAAGCAATTTTCTTTAATGCGAACTTTTGAATCGTATTGTTTTCAAAAAGATTAAACCTTCTGTGAGGGAAAACGTAGAAGGAGATGCTGTTACATCAGCAAAATTTTAAAAGAAATTTAAACAAAGCATTGGTATGGCAGATATAGCAGAAACAATTCAGGAGTCACTTGAACAGACAAACAGGAATAAAATTAATTCGAGGGTTGCATTAATTGTAGCCATCACAGCAACTTTTATGGCGCTTTGTAATGTGAAGGATGGAAACATCGTCCAGGCAATGTCGCAGGCGCAGGCAAATGCAATAGATGCATGGACTTATTTTCAGGCAAAGAGCACAAAGCAATCAATTACCGAAAAGTCACTTGAGCTATTAAAGGTTGAAAATAAACCCGAAGCCCAGGCAATGATTAAAACCTATGAAGAGCAGATTGCCCGTTACGAAACGGAAAAGAACGAAATCAGTGCTGAGGCAAAAGGGTATCAAAAGCAATATGATGACATTAATCTGTTTGATGATCAATTTGATATGACTGACGCGCTGCTGACAATCGCGATTGCAATGTTAGGGATTACTTCATTGACGCAAAAAAAATGGCTTTTATATTTTTCGGGTTCTGTCGCTCTCTTCGGGATCATATTGGGAATTGCTGCCTTTATGAAAATAAGTTTACACTCAGATTTTATCGCAAAAATATTGGGATAAAGAAACAAGAAACAGGCTTTTACTATTTGTCATTCATTGCTCCGCTGATGCGGATTTACAATTCCATTACTGACTGATTTTTACCCATGGATATTAAGCAAGACTAAACATGGAAAACCTGGACAAAGAAGATATCGGGCGGATAATTCAAACAAGGAAAATCGCGCATTCATTCTATTCTAAAAAGTCAAAGGTTTACCGAGCCTTTGTCGAAATGGAAGAAAAAACCTTTAAGGACGGAGAACTCAGCAAAAAACATAAAGAGTTGATTGCCCTCGGGATTTCGATTGTTATCAATTGTGAATCGTGCATGGAGTGGCATATCAAACAGGCGTTGGATGGAGGTGCAACGGAAGGGGAAATTATTGAAGCGATTGAAGTCGGAATTGAAATGAGCGGAGGACCCGGCACAGTTGCTGCCCGCTTTGCTATGAATGTCTTAACCTATTATCAGACCAATCAATAAATCAAATGATATGCTTAAAACAGTTAAATGGGTTTCTATTGGATTAGGAAGTATAATTCTGCTGATTATCCTGTTCTTTGCCTGGTATATGATCAAGGCAAAAGCGGAAATAAACCTGATGACGCCGACCGAATCGAAAGTAATCGATAATAATATCCTTTCGGTGCACGATTCGTTTACAAATTTGTAC